>CAMDRY010000286.1 GCA_945906975.1 Bordetella parapertussis
TGCTTGCCCGTCACCAAGGTCTTGTCCGCCAGTTTCGGATACATCGAGGGTGGCGGTGGCGTGCCCTCGCGCACCCAGCGATCAAGGGAGAGCAGCAAGGCGCGCATCAGCGGTCGCGGATCGACCGGGTTGGGCGGCAGTGCGCACACGCCCGCCGGCATGGTTGCGCCCATGATGTGTTGCGTGCCGGCAAAGTGGTACATCCGCACCTCCTCGGGCAGTCTGGCATCGCGCCTGCCTTGCGGATCGGTGGTTACCAGCGACTGGCCGCTTTGCCAGTACTCGGTGCCGGTGGTGGTATGCATGACCTTGGGGCAATTGTTGCGCGCGCGGCAGCGGCTGAGGATACCCTCGGTTTTTCCGCTGAACGGGTCGGTCTCGTCCTGGTAGGCAAACGGGAAACTTGTATCGGGAAAAGACAGGAATCCGTAACCGATGGTGATCATTCGCCCGGGCTGGGCAAAGCGCTGGTTGAGAAAGAGTCGCGCGGTCGCAATATGCGGATTGATGGCATCAAACACTTTGCGACCGGCTTCGTCCTCATTGAAGCCGCGATAGGTGAAGTCGCGCAGGTAGCGGCCGCTTTGCGAGGTGCCATGCCCGAGGGCGCGCTTGATGCCCCCGGCCAGCGGGTTCGTTTCGCCGGTTTCATGCCGTAAAAAAGACACAAGGTCGCGCGTTGCGGCAAAGCCGATGCCGGCGACCGAGGGATTGGCGCTCGGATAGACGAACTGGTAGAGCACGCCGATGGGGAAGGGCGTCCCCGCGGGCAACAGGCGGATGCTGCGGTCGTTGATAAATTCCCAGTCTGAAGCTGCGACGAGCCGGGCGGTTTCGTTGTTGCGCGTGCGCATGGTGAGCTGGGCGCGCGACTTGTCGGTGCTCGATGCCTTGAAGCTGAGCGCAAAGATTTCGCTGTTGCGCACATTGGGCAGCAGCTCATCCCAGACGTTCTGTTCCAGACCCGGCACCCTGGGTAACTGGATGCGCATCGCCCCGTTGGCGGGCCCGACGTCCTCGATCCAGCCGCTCCAGAGCACCGAAAAACCATGACGCATCAGAAAGCCGTTGCCCAGGTCCTCTGCTTTGAGCAGATTATTGGTCGACGGGCCGTCGTTATATTCGCTGATGGCGCGTTTGTTGCCGCGATTGTTCACATCGTAGAGCAGGGCGCCGTTGCCCTTGGTCATGTCCACTGGTTTGAGCAGGTCAAGGTCGGCGGAGTACTCGACCCTGCCAAGGGCATTGCGCGGCGCCAGTTGAATGTCGACGATGTCCTTGTTCAGTGGATGGGCGGGGTCGAGTTCACCGAAAAATCGGCCGACGATGCGCTCGTACGCGCCGGTATTGCCAAAGCCGGGCCCGGCAATGGTTTCGCGGCGCTGAACTTCAATACGGGTGACGGCGGCTTCGAGCCCCGTTACCGAAGCGAGAAGGACAAGGGCGAAAATAAATCGTGAGCGGGTCATGGTGGTTCCTTTGATTTCACAAGAGGTGGGGCCAAGAGCACGATCTGATCGCCGCCCTCTGGCTTGCCCGGTGCCCGACCCAAACTGATTGATATTGTTTTGTTTTTTTGTAAGGTAGCACGCACAGCGGGGCAATACCAATGCTTACTGCGCTTACTGCGGACTTGCCACAGGTTTGCACCTTGCCGGTGGCGTTCGTATGTTGCGTCGCAAAATAGCCGAAGACCCCTTCAAGGAAAGGCTCTTCAGCCTGCGCGTTGCCGTGCAGGCGGCGATTTCGCCACAGCGGTTCCGTCCGCTGTCTTGGCGTTTATAATTCGATCAACTTTTTTACTTTACGAATTTTGCGGTGATATTCCATTGGCTACCGAAACTTCCAATCTCAAGACACAGATCGACGCGCTGCTGCTCAAACTTCCCGGCGTTGACGCAAGGAAGATCAACAAGCTCGACGCTTATTTTGTCAGCGACAAGATGTTCGCCTGCATTAGCGGCGAGGGCGTTGGTCTGCGCCTGTCGGCGGCGACGGCAACGGAGTTGCATTTTTCGCGCGCCGACATCGTGCCATTTCAGCCAGGTGGTGTGGCCGCCACGCGCGAGTGGATACAAATCAACCGCGCCGACGCAGCCGACTATGCCAAGGACCTCGAGCTGTTCAAGACATCGCTCGAATTCGTGAAAACTTCGCGCAGCCGCTAGCGCCGCGGCTTGCTGCCGCGGACATGAGCTTGCAGGCTGCCTGGGTTTGTCGAGCGTGCCGACCGTGTTGACTTTGCCGAACTTACGCACGCTTGCACGCCGGTGCAATATACTTTGGCCGGCGCTTGTCTATGCGCTAAAAATATGACCGCCAGTGGTCCAGACGTTTGCCCCCGCCCCGTTTTTTGCCAACCCATGAATTCATACCGGCCGAAAAAATAAACTCATGAGAAAAATTTTCCTCCATATCGTCCACACCCTTTGTCTCCGCCGCATCCTTCGCACCTCAGGCGTCTTGCTCGCGGTGTGCGGGATGCTGGGCATGGCTGAAATGGCGCGAGCGCAAGCCTATCCGGTAAAACCCATACGCGTCATTGTCCCGTATCCGCCGGCCGAGACCGGCGACACCATCGCGCGCCTGATCGGGCAGAAGCTGGCCGAACGACTGGGCCAGGACGTGGTCGTCGACAATCGCGCCGGCGCGAGCGGACAGATCGGACTCGAACTTGCGGCGCGCGCGGCGCCGGACGGATACACGCTTGCCATCGGGCAGGCCGGTAATGTGTCGGTCGCGCCGCATACCTACAAATCACTGCCTTATGATCCGCTCAAGGACTTCGCGCCGGTGGCGATGGTGGCTTGGAATTACCTCGCTCTAGTGGTCAATCCGTCCCTGCCATACAAGAGCGTGACTGAAATGATCACCTGGGCGAAAGCCAATCCGGGCAAGCTCACGTTCGCATCCAATGGTGAAGGGGGCTTTCCGCACCTGTCCTTCGAATTGCTGCGGGTGCAGGCGGGCTTCACTTACCTGCATATTCCCTACAAGGGCGCGGGGCAGATTGTGACCGATTTGATCGGCGGGCAAATCAACGGGGCGATGGCCAGTTACGCCTCGCTCGCGCCCATGGTGCGCGCCGACAAGTTGCGTCTGCTTGGCATCACCAACCCGACGCGCATGGCCGCAGATGCGGGCGTGCCCACGGTCGGCGAAGCGCTGCCCGGCTACAGTTCGCGCGGGTGGTTTGGCTTTCTGGCGCCGCGCGGCACGCCGCGCACGGTCGTGGCGCGCCTCAATGAAGAGATCAACCGCATCATGAAGCTGCCCGACGTGGCCGAAAAACTCGCAGCCGCCGGACTTGTGGTCGTCACCGAGTCGCCGGAGTATTTTGCCGAGATGATGAAAGCCGAGAACACAAAATACGCCAACCTCACGCGCGAAATCGGACTCAAGCCGCAGTAGCCGCGGCAACAAGGGCGAGCCGGTGCGCGATGGTGCGTGACGGTGCGTGATGGTGCGCATGCCGGATGCCGCGCAGGCAGGTAACAAGCAACATATGAACAGGGAGAACAGTGTCATGACGACTTCGCAGGTTCCAATGCGCGTATTGCGCCTCGATCATGTCGTGCTCAAGGTGGCCGACCTTGCGCGGGCAGAGGCATTTTATTGCGCCATGCTTGGCGCGCGGGTCGAGCGCAGAATCCAGGAGCCGGTGGTGCTGGTGCAATTGCGCATTGGTGATTCGCAGCTAGACCTGGTGCCCGGGCGTGGTGCCGAGACCGGGCAGAACATGGAGCACTTTTGCTTGCGCGTCGAGCCTTTTGAGGTCGAGGCCATTAATGCCCATATCCGCAAATTTGGCGCCGAGCCCGAACCGGCGCGCGAGCGCTATGGCGCCGATGGATTCGGGCTGTCGATCTATTTTCGCGACCCGGACGGCAATCACGTCGAGTTCAAGGGACCGCCGACACGCCAGCTCGGCGACCCCAAGCCGGCCTGACGCTGGCGCGGGCTTTCTGTTTTTCGCCCGGCCGCATAGTTTCCGACCCCATGAAAGCCTCCCCCGACGTGTTGCCCCTGCCCTATCCCCCTGCGCATGCGCAGCGTGCATCCTTCGTGCGCCATCGCGAGGCCTTTGTCGCCGGCAGCGATAATCCGCGCGACTACCTCGAGCGCTGTCTCGGGCAAATTGCGCGAATTGAGCCGCAGTTGCACGCCTTCACCCATCTTGATGCCGAAAGCGCACGACGTGCCGCCGACGAGTCGGTCCTGCGTTATCGCGCCGGCGCGCCGCTCTCTGCGCTGGACGGCATGCCCGTGGGTATCAAGGACATCATTGAAACGCGCGACATGCCGACGCAAATGGGCAGCCCGATTTATGCCGGCTTCCAGCCGCGACGCAACGCCGCTTGTGTGGTTGCGCTCAAGCAGGCCGGCGCGGTGATCGTCGGCAAGACCGTGACCACCGAGTTCGCCACCGGGCGCGCCGGGCCGACGTGCAACCCGTTTGATCCGCGACGTACTCCGGGCGGTTCGTCCAGTGGTTCGGCGGCGGCAGTCGGCGCCGGACTGCTCCCGGTCGCGCTGGGAACGCAGACGCTGGCCTCGATAATCCGGCCGGCTTCCTATTGCGGCGTCTTTGGCTGGAAGCCGACGCACGGCGGGCTCAGCCTCGACGGCGTGCAGCCCTTGTCGGCAACACTCGATCATCTGGGGGTGCTGGCGCAACATATTGACGATGCCTGGGCCGTTGCCACTGTCATCGCTGCGGCGTCCGGCGCAATGGGTGCATTGGGCGCACTTGGCGCATTGGGCGAAGCGGTGCCCG
>CAMDRY010000287.1 GCA_945906975.1 Bordetella parapertussis
ACACCGCCCAGTTTCATCGCCTCGACCTGGATGCGGGCGTTGACCTCGGCGTAAATGCCGCGGTAGACCGCCTGCTTGATCGAGTTGCCGACGGCAACCGAGCCGTGGCCGCGCATCAGCGCGAAATTGGATTTGCCCAGAACCTTGGCGAGGGCCGCGCCCTGCGTGTTGTTCTGCACCAGCATGTTGGTGTCGGGACCGCTCTCGTCGCGGATTTCGTCCACCGGTGTCGAGAAGCCGAGAAAGCCGCTCATGTGGCACACCGGCAGCAACTTGGCCTTGGTGATGCCAAAGGGGATCACCGCAAGCGAGTGGCTGTGGATCACCGACTGCACCTCGGGCCGGGTGCGGTAGATCTCGCTGTGTATAAAGCGCTCGAGGTAGGACTTCCTGCCCTGCGCATCGACCGGCTGGCCGTCGGCGACCTTGTATTCAAGGATGTCTGCTGCGGTGACCGTGGCCGGCGCGATGCTGCGTGACAGGAAAAAAGTGTCCGGATTGTGGTTGTTGCGCACGCTGATGTGGCCGTAGCCGTCAACGACGCCTTCGAGAAACAGAATGTGATTGGCGGTGACGAGATCATCGATCAGCGCGGGATCGGGGGTTGCTGTGCTCACTGAGCCTCCTATGGCATTTTGATGTTGCGGGATTCCGGCAGCGCGTGAAATGCGTGCGACGGGTGCGCAATTATGCGCCATGCCGGCCGCAAGGGCATGGTTGAGCATCGAATCAACATGCACGCGGGGCGGCTTCGCCATGGGCTTGAGAAAATCACCGGCCGCAGGAGCTTAATTCTCCTAAAATGACAGCCTTGAAATTCTCAGACCGGCGATGCCCGCCAAGGTGTCGCGCGCGCACGTTCCCATGTCCGCACAATCCCCGCTAGATTCCCCATTGTTGAGCGCGGCGGTCATCGTTGTCGGTGCCGGCCCGGTCGGCCTGACGCTGGCCAATGTGCTGGGTCAGGCGGGCATTCACACTATCGTCATCGACCGCGAGGAGGGCACCGTCGCCGAGGCGCGTGCGGTGTCTATAGACGACGAGTCGCTGCGCTCCATGCAGGCCATCGGCCTGGGGCCGGAGATACTCAAGGATGTGGTGCCCGGTTACGGCAGTCATTACTACACCGGGCCGCGCGGCCGCCAGTTCGCCATGGTCGAGCCGACGGTCAGCGACTATGGCTTTCCGCGGCGCAACGCCTTTCGTCAGCCCTTGTTCGAGGCCTCGCTGTTGCACGGTTTGGTACGCTTTCCCTGCGTGCGTGTTTTGTTCGGGCATACGCTCGAGACGATCGCCCAGGACGCCGGTGGTGTGATTGCCGGCGTCACGGCGCCCGATGGAACAAGCCTGCGCATTGGCGCGCACTGGCTTGCCGCCTGCGACGGCGGCCGCAGCACAGTGCGCAAGCTGCTTGGCGTGGAAATGGCCGGTTCGAGTTTCCGGGCGCGTTGGCTGGTGCTGGACACCGAAAACGACAATGACAGCTACCGCCATTCGCGCGTCTATTGCAATGCCGCGCGCGCGGTGCTCGATATTCCCGGGCCGCACCATACGCGCCGCTTCGAGTTTTTGCTCAAGGAGGGCGAGGACGAAGAGGCGATCATGGCGCCCGATTGCGTGCGTGCACTGCTGCGTCCCTACCGCGGCGAGCAAGCCACCAACATCGTGCGCAAGATCGTCTATACCTTTCATGCGCGCATGGCGGAAAAATGGCGCGTCGGCCGCGTCTTTCTTGCCGGTGATGCCGCCCACCTCACCCCGCCCTATGCGGGGCAGGGCCTGAACAGCGGCGTGCGCGATGCGCACAACCTGGGCTGGAAGCTTGCGGCCGCGTGTCGCGGACTGCTTGGCGACAAGGCCCTCGACTCCTATGAGTCGGAACGCCGCGACCACGCCTGGTCGCTGATTCAACTCGCGCTCAATCTGGGTGTGGTGATGGCGCCGAAAAACCGCCTGCATGCGGCCGCCGTGGTGTGGTTTTTTACGCTGGTGGGCTTGATTCCACCGTTGCGCGATTATTTCTTGCAGATGCGCTTCAAGCCGAAGCCGCGGTTTGAGCAAGGCCTGATCCTTGCTGATGCGGCTGCGGGCAAGGCCTCTTTGGTCGGGCGCATGCTGCCCCAGCCCATGGTGTGCGGCGCCGACGGCCGCAGCCAGTTGCTTGACGAGTTCATCGGCGCGGGTTTTGCGATCATTGCCACCGGGACGGCCGGTGAGGCGGCGCTGGCGGCCCTGGTTGATCCCCTGTGGAGCCGCCTGGGCGTCCGGCGCATCGTCATCGTCGAAGCCGGTGAGATGCCGGGCGGGATGGTTGCAAACAATGCGCCCGCGAGCGTCGACTGCCAGCGCGTTGTTGATACCGCCGGCGCGATGGCCGGCGTGCGCGCCGCCGCAGGCGGGCGCCTGATCCTCGTGCGTCCCGACCGCTATGTCGCCGGTGTTTTTGAGCTTGCCGATGAGGCGGCCTTTGCCATCCGCTTCCGGCGCCTGCTCGATGGCAGCGCCACAGTTTGAAACAGCCGAAAGCCACGATCATGTCCCGACTGCAGACTTCCACTCCGGCGCGCCTTCACCACCTGCATCTGACCAGCGAGGATCCGAAGGCCCTTGCGCGTTTTTATGTCGAGCTGATGGACCTTACCCCGACTGAAATTGCCGGCGGCGCGATCTTGCTGCGGGGCGCTCTGCGCAGCCTTCAGGTGAGCCGCGGGCCGTCGCGCGCGCTGGCCTGGAGCGCCTACGCCCTTGCCGACGATGCCGCCCTGGCCCGGCTGCGCGCGCGACTCGCGGCGGATGGTTTTGGTGCGAGGGACATGCACAGCATGCTGCCTATTCAGGCCCCGCTGTTTGGCGATGGTGCGTTTGTCGTCGCCGACCCGCAGGGCAGGCGCGTGGTGTTCGGCGTCCCGGCCGACGATAACGCCAGCCCTGTGGTTCGCGATGGGCGTCGCGATGCGCGCCGCGATGTGCACCCTGCGCGCATGCAGCACGTGGTGTTCCAGACCACAGAGCTTGACGCCATGGTGGCGTTTTACTCGGGCAGGCTTGGCTTCACGGTTTCGGATCGCGTGGTGGAGGAGGATGGCAGCCTCGCCGTGTGTTTCATGCGCTCGGATGACGAGCACCATAGCGTGGCCTTTTTCCGCGGCGCGCGCAACGAGCTCGACCACCACTGCTATGAGACCGACGGCTGGATGGACATACGCGACTGGGGTGATCGATTCGCCAGGGTTCGCATTCCGATATTTTTCGGCCCCGGCCGCCACGGCCCCGGTGACAACCTGTTCTTCATGGTCAACGATCCGGATGGCAATAAGGTGGAGTTGTCCGCCGAGATCGAGATCGTCAAGGCCGACAAACCGGCCGGAGTCTGGCCGCAAAGCGAATACACACTCAACAGCTGGGGCCGTGCCTGGATGCGCAGCTAAGAGGTGGCGCAGATGGGGTGGCTGGAAAGCCGCGCCGGATAAGGGTTTCCAGCTAGTGCTGGTTGTTTTTCTAAAAGCGTCCGCCCAGCGCGTAAAAAGCCAGCTTGGTTATTTCGAGCAGTACGTTTCTTGCAGCCAGCTGGTCGGTCCACCACTTTTCCGGGAATTCTTCAAAGCGTGTGGCGACGATACGGATGTCGGCCCCGGGCAGGGTGTGGCGAAATATGATGCCGGTGCGCCGGGTGTGGAAAGGCGAGGTGATGACCAGAATGCGGCGTTCGCCGCGTGCGACCAGCGCCTTGGCCGCCTGCGCTTCGGCGGCCGTGCTGACCATGTCCTTCGCCAGCCATGCTATTGCGTCCGCCGGCACGCCTTTTTTCAGCAGGATCTGACGGCTGATGTCCTCTATGTTCGGAAATGCGATGCCTTCGTCATCAAGCAGACGCAATGACGGGTCGCGCACCGCGGCGCTGATATACACTCTGGGGGCATACCCTTCGCGATATAGTTGGGCCGCCTCGAAAACACGTGTCAAATCGCCGGACAGCAGGACGATGGCGTCGGCTTTTTGTGGCGCGTCGGCATGATGCAACCAGCGCCCGGCAGAATAGAGTGCCGCCGATGCGACGAACGATGCGACAACAACAAGCCCGACAATGAACAGCAGGCAACGCTTGATGCAAGACATGATGGTCATTTCCTTTTCTCTTTCGCTATTTTATCCATGAAGCTGCTGCGCAAGTGGCTCGGTGGCGAATATGTCGAGGTCAGCGAATCGGCGGGCGTGCGCTCGCTGCATCTGGGCGGCGATGCCATACAAAGCGCGATGCGCTTATCGGCTCCGGACAAACTTGAGCTGCATTACACGCAGGCGATGATGGCCTGCCTGCTGTTCCGGCCCGATCCGGGCGCTATCCTGATGATCGGCCTCGGAGGCGGATCCTTGGTCAAATACGTGCGCGGCACCCTGCCCAAGGCGCGCATGACCGTGATCGAGATCAGCGCTAAGGTGGTGGCTGCTGCGCGCAGTTTTTTTTCGCTCCCCGGTGACGATGAAACGCTGCGTGTGGTGGTGGACGATGGCGCAAAATACGTCGCCAGGGAGGCGGCCGACGTCGATGTGCTGCTGCTCGATGGCTTTGACGACGGCGCGCAGGCCAAGCCGCTTTGCACCGCGTCTTTTTACCAGTACGCCTACGAGGCCCTGTCTGCGGACGGGGTGCTGGTGGTGAACTTCATGGCCGAAGACCCGAAGCTTGAGCTTTACCGTTCGCGCATCGCCCAGACCTTTAACGGCCGCCTGGTGTGCATGCATGCGGCCGACCGGGTCAAT
>CAMDRY010000288.1 GCA_945906975.1 Bordetella parapertussis
CGCCTTGATGCGAGCGCCTACATGGCCTGGTTGCGCAAATTCCTTTGGGCCATGGTCGTGTTGCTGCTGTTGCAGTATGGCTGGGGCCAGTGGCAGGAGCCATGACGCGCAGCGTGATCTGCGATATGGTCCGCGCCACGCTGCTGTGCACCTGCCTGCTGGGCGCGCCGGCCTTTGCCCAGAGTCCCGTCCAGCCCCCCGCCCAGCCGCGCGCAGAAACAGAGCATCCGGTGTTCGCCGCCGTGCAGCGTGGCGACATTCCGGCCCTGGAGCGCCTGCTAAAGGAAAGCCGTGACAAGCGGCTTGCCAATGCACGTAACGCCGAGGGCGAGCCCTTGCTTTATGTTGCGGCGGAAAGCGGCAGTGCCGATCTGGTGGGCGTGGTGCTTGAGGCGGGCGCGGATGTGAACGGCCGCAGTGAAAACGGTGAAACCGCGCTGCACGCCGCGGGCATGCAAGGCAGCGCCGGGGTGGCGACACTGCTGCTGGAAAAAGGCGCCAATCCCGAACTGGCCAACCGCGACGGCGAGCGCGCGCTTTATTGGGCCGCCGCCACCGGCACGCTCGAAGTGGTCAAAGTTTTGCTCGACAAGGGTGTCGCGCTCAACGTGCAGGACGTTCGCGGTAACACCGCGCTGCACGGCGCCGCCGACGGCGGGCATGCCGCTGTGGTGAAGCTGCTGCTGGAGAAAAAGGCCAACGTGCTCATCCGCAACCGCGAAGGCCTGTTGGCGGCTGAGATCGCGCGTGCGCGCGAGCACAAGGACGTCGAGGCTTTGTTGCTGCAGTAGCAAGGCCTCGACGTTGGCGGGTGGCTAGCGCGCAGGCGAAGCGGTGCCGTTTTCCGAGGCCGCCATCGCGGCCCCGCTGCCCTGGTCTATCAGTTCGAGCAGCCGCACCGGCTTGATCGGTAGGTCGGCGATGCGCACTTTGAAAGGCTCGAGCGCGTTTTCCACCGCCGAGGCGATGGCCGAGCCGACGCAAACGATGCCGGCTTCGGCCGCGCCCTTGATGCCCAGTGGATTAATGGGCGAGGGCGTTTCGAGCCAGATTATTTCCAGGTGGGGCACGTCGCAGGCGGTGGGCAGCAGGTAGTCGGCGAAGGTGGTGGTGATGGGCTGGCCCTCGCTGTTGTAGCCGATCCATTCGAACAGCGCGTTGCCTATACCGTGGGCGATGCTGCCGTGCACCTGGCCGGCGGCGATTTTCGGGTTGATCAGCTTGCCGCAGTCCTGCACGGCGACGTAACGCTGGATCTCAACGCCGCCGGTGTCGATGTCGACTGCGACTTCGCAGACATGAAAGGCGTTGGCGTAAGCCATGGCGTCGATGCGGAACATGCTGGTCGCTTCCAGGCCCACTTCCACGTCGGGCGGGAAGGCGTAGCCGGGCAGGCCGCGCAATTGCGATGCGATCTTGCCCAGCGGGATGCCGGCCTCGTCGCTGTCTTTTTGGCACACCTCGCCGGCGCGGATTTCGAGGTCCGCCTCGGGCACGCCCAGCGCGTGCGCGCCGACCTTGATGGCGCGCGCCTTGACTTCGCGCGCGGCGAGCAGCGTTGAACTGCCGGCGGTGATGGCCTGGCGGCTGGCAAAGCCCCCCAGACCGTAGCCGACCTGGCCGGTGTCGCCGGCGACCACATCGACGCGATCCATGCCCACCCCCAGTTCGTCAGCGCAGATTTGCGCCAACGAGGTCTTGATGCCCTGGCCCATCTCAAGGGCGCCGGTGAACACCGACACGCGGCCGTTGGCCGAGACGCGCACGCGCGCCGACTCAAAGGGTCCGCGGCCCGTGCCCTTGACGGCCTGTGCGATGCCTATGCCGATGTATTTACCGCGCTTTCGCGCCTCAATCTGGCGCGCAGGAAAATCACCGTAGCCGGCGGCCGTCAGCGCCGTGGTCTGCGCCAGCAGGTAGTCGCCGCTGTCGTACACGATCGGCGTTCCCGCGCGGTTTTTCAGCGGCGTGATATAGGGCATCCTGTCGGCGGGAATCAGGTTGCGGCGGCGTATTTCGGTGCGATCAAGACCGAGCTCGCGTGCGGCGCAGTCCATCAGCCGCTCCATCGCGAAATTGCTCTGCGGATAACCGGCGCCGCGCACCGGGATCACCGGCACCTTGTTGGTCTGCGCCAGCACGACCTCGAGTTTGTAGTTGGGGATGATGTACGGCCCGGGCAGGGTGGTGCCGGCGTTATAGGGCACGTTGTAGCTGTGCGGCGCATAGGCGCCCTGGTCGTGCACCAGCCGGCCGCGCACGCCAAGAATATGCGCATCCGCATCGAGGGCGATTTCCAGCGACCAGAACTGGTCCCGTTCATGAATGGCTGCGATAAAATGTTCGCGCCTGTCCTCAACCCATTTCACAGGCTTGGCCAGCATCTTGGCCGCGGCGGCGATGGCAATCTCTTCCGGATAGACGAGGTATTTCGCGCCAAAGGCACCGCCGACATCGGGTGCGATGACGCGTACCTGGTTTTCTTCAAGGCGCAGCATGTGGGCGATGGTGTGAGACAACTCGTGCGACATCTGCGTCGAGGACCATACCGTCATCTCGGAAGTCGACGGGTCAAAGCGCGCCAGCACACCACGCCCCTCCATCGAACTGCCAAGGCCGCGGTGTATCGACAATTCCTGTTTGAACACGTGTGCGGCGTTCTTGAATGCAGGCTCGCAGTCGCCGTAGCCAAAGTCCAGGGTCTTGTAGCGGTTGGTATTGATCTCCAGCCGCGACATCGGTGTCTTCGGATCAAGCACCTCGCGCGCATCGACCACCGCCGGCAGTGGCGTGTAATCGACCAGCACCGCATCGACTGCATCCTCGGCGATGGCGCGGCTGCGCGCCACCACCACGGCGAGGGCTTCACCGACGTGCACCGCCTCGTTGGGCGTCAGCACGTAATTCATCACATGGTCGGGTAGCTGCCCCTCGGGAAACCCCAGGGGCAGGCGCAGCGAGGCAAGGTGGGGCGCAAGGTCTTTTGCCGCGTAGACGGCGACCACGCCGTCCATGGTGCGCGCCGCGCTGGCGTCGATGCCATTGATGGTGGCGTGGGCATAGGCGCTGCGCACAAAGGCGGCGTGCAGTGCGCCGGGCATGTCCACATCGTCAAGGTAACGGCCGTTGCCGGTGAGGAGGCGCGGGTCTTCCTGGCGGCTGACCGGCGACTGGAAATATTTCGTTTCGGGTTTTGCGTCGCGCTTCATGCTGTTTTTTCCAGGGCACGCAATTGCGCGGCGGCATCGAGGGCTGCGGCGACGATGTTCTGGTAACCGGTGCAGCGGCACAGGTTTCCCGACAGCGCGGCGCGCACCGTGGCCTCATCAGGCGAGGGGTTTTCGCGCAGCAGTTCCACTAGGGTCATCAGGATGCCCGAGGTGCAAAAGCCGCATTGCAGTCCATGGTGGTCCCAGAAGGCCTGTTGCAGCGGGTGCAGCGCTTCGGGGCTGCCGAGGCTCTCAACGGTGCACACTTCGCGTCCGTCGGCTTGCGCCGCGAGCATCAGGCAGGATCGTGCGCTACGTCCGTCAACGAGCACGGTGCAGGCACCGCAGACGCCGTGCTCGCAGCCAAGGTGGGTGCCGGTGAGGCGCTGGCCGTGGCGCAGGAAGTCTGCAAGCGAGGTGCGGTCTTCGACTTCAGCGCTGACGCTGCTGCCGTTGATCTTGAGGGATACGCTGTGGGTGCTCATGCTTTTTCCTGTGCGGCGTTGACGGCGCCAATCAGCGCGCGCCCCAGTACCGTCGCAGCGATGCGCTTGCGGTACCAGGCTGGATAAAACGGGTCGTCCATCACGTCGATGGCGTCGAGGGCCGCCGCCGCGCCTTGCAGCAGCGCGGGGGTGGGGCTTTTTCCGGAGAGGGATTGTTCGGCGGATGCGAGGCGTAGTGGAGTCGGTGCGACGCCGGAAATGGTCAGTGATATGCGGGCGATGTTTCCAGCGGTGTCGAGCGCGACCAGTGCCGCTGCGGCCGCAATCGAAAAGTCGCCATGCCGGCGTGCAAACTCGGCAAAGCCGGCACCGTGCTTGGCCGGCCATTTCGGAAAGCGTATCGCCACCAGCATTTCATCGGCTTCGATATTGGGCGTCATCATGGCCAGCGGGAAATCGGCCATGGCAATGACGCGCAGTCCGCGCCGGCTTTGCACCGTGAGGGTGGCGTCGCAGGCCATCGCTACTGCGGGGATCTCGGCGGTGGGGTCGAGGTGGCACAGGCTGCCACCCACGGTGCCCCAGTTGCGCGTTTGCTGGTGGCCGACATGGGCGATGGCCTGGGTAAGCAGCGGCAGGTGTTGCGCGATCAGCGCCGAACGTTCAATGTCGCGCTGGCGCGTCATCGCGCCGATAATGATGGCGTCGGGCTCCTCGCTGATGCCGGCGAGTGCCGGGATACGGCCGATGTCGATCAGGTGCTCGGGGCTGGCAAGACGCAGGTTGAGCATGGCCATCAACGACTGGCCGCCGGCGAGGATGCGCGCGTTCGGTTGCGCCGCCAGGAGTTCGAGTGCCTGGCCGACGCTGTCAGGCCGGTGATAGGTAAAAGGTGAAGGTTTCATCCGGTCTCTAGTCCCTAAGCTTTGGCTTTGTCGAGCAGCGCGCGCGGGAACATCGCGTGCACGCCCTTGTTGCCATCGACGATTTGCGTGACGTGCAGGTCGCAGGCGAGGCTGCAGCTGACGTAGGCATCAAGAGGCTTCCAGCCTTTGAGTTCAACCAGCCAGGCAATCATTTCGCGCAG
>CAMDRY010000289.1 GCA_945906975.1 Bordetella parapertussis
CAAGTGGCGTCTTTACTCATTCTCTGGCGGAGAGGGTGGGATTCGAACCCCCGTTAGGTTTCCCTAAACCAGATTTCGAGTCTGGCGCATTCGACCACTCTGCCACCTCTCCAATTTGTGTGGGCTTTTGCTGGCGTCGAAAAGAGGCGCGATTGTAGCAGACTGCCCTCTTTTCCTCCAACCGACCCTCGCGGCGAACTAAAGATTAATTTTGTCGATTCCACCCATGTATGGGAGCAAGACTGCCGGAACGCTGATGCTACCGTCGGCATTCTGGTAGTTCTCCACCACTGCAATCAAGGTACGACCCACCGCGAGCGCCGAGCCGTTCAGGGTGTGAACCAGCTCCGGCTTGTTCTTGTCATTGCGAAAGCGCGCCTGCATGCGCCGCGCCTGGAAGGTCTCGAAATTGGAACACGAAGAAATTTCCCGATAGGCGTTCTGCCCTGGCAACCAGACTTCAATATCGTAGGTCTTGGCAGAACCAAACCCCATATCGCCGGTGCACAAGGTCATCACCCGGTAAGGCAGTTCAAGGCGCTTTAGTATGCTCTCGGCGTGGCCTGTGAGCGCCTCAAGGCCTTCGTATGACTGGTCCGGATGAACGATTTGCACGAGCTCGACCTTGTCGAACTGGTGCTGGCGGATCATGCCGCGCGTGTCTTTGCCGTAGGAGCCGGCCTCGCTCCTGAAGCACGGCGAGTGGCAGACAAATTTAAGCGGCAGGGCATCGAGCGCAACAATCTGGTCGCGAACGATATTGGTGACCGGTACCTCGGCAGTGGGAATAAGGTAGAGTTTTTCACTGTCGCTGCGCGGCACGGCAAAGAGGTCTTCTTCAAACTTTGGCAGCTGTCCGGTGCCAAACATACTGGCCGCGTTGACGAGGTAGGGAACGTAGACCTCGGTGTAGCCATGCTCGCCGGTGTGCACGTCGAGCATGAACTGGGCGATGGCGCGGTGCAGCCTCGCCAGCGGCCCCTTGAGCAGCATAAAGCGCGAGCCGGCAATCTTGGTCGCGGTCTCAAAATCAAGCAAGCCCTTAGCCTCGCAAAGCTCGATATGGTCCTTGGGTGCAAAACCGAAAGTGCGGATCGTGCCCACACGGCGCGCCTCCGCATTATCTTCCGCAGACCTGCCCACCGGAACACTCGAATGGGGCAGATTGGGAATCACCGACAGAAAGTCGTACTGCCTCGCCTGCAGTTCGGAAAGTTTTTTCTCCAGCGACTCCAGCTCCGCATTGGCCGCACCCGCCTCTGCCATCAGCGCGGTGGTGTCCTCGCCCTTGCCCTTGGCTTGCCCGATGCGCTTGGCGAAAGCATTGCGACCTGCCTGCAGCTCCTGGGTGCGCATTTGCACCGTCCTGCGCTCCGCCTCGATCGCCTGGAAGGCGGCCACATCAAGCACAAAGGGGCGGTCGGCGAGCCGTTTGGCAACCGCATCGATATCGTTTCTGAACAGTTGGGGATCGAGCATGATGTCCTGTATTCTTTAACTTTTGTTTTACAAAACTGGCGCCATAAGCCGGTTTCCAGTCATTATTGGTGACATTTTTATCACTGCACCCGGCTATTTCTTGTCCGCGCGGCGATCAAGGCTGCGCAGATAGGCGAGCTTCTCGGAAATTTTCTGCTCCAGTCCGCGATCGGTTGGCTGATACCAAGCTTGCTCGGTCATGCCATCGGGCAGGTAACTTTCGCCCGCAGCGTAGCCCTCGTCTTCGTTGTGGGCGTAGCGGTATTCCTGCCCGTAACCAAGATTTTTCATCAGCTTGGTCGGCGCGTTACGAAGGTGCAGCGGCACTGGCCTGGATGAGTCGTTACTGACAAATTTACGAACCTGATTATACGCGACGTAAACCGCGTTAGATTTGGCGGCACAGGCAAGGTAAATGACAGCCTGCGCCAGCGCCAGCTCGCCTTCCGGGCTGCCCAGCCGCTCGTAGGTCTGGCAGGCTTCGAGGCTCAGTGTGAGGGCGCGCGGATCGGCCAGCCCGACGTCCTCAACCGCCATGCGCACCAGGCGGCGACCGATGTATAAGGGCTCGGCACCGCCCACCAGCATGCGCGTCATCCAGTAGAGGGCCGCGTCCGGATTGGAGCCGCGCACCGACTTGTGCAGCGCCGATATCTGGTCGTAAAACGCCTCTCCGCCTTTATCGAAGCGCTGCAGATTATGCGAGACGGCGTTTTCAATGAACGCGCCATCCAGGTCAGTCAACCCCGCTCCACCAGCCGCGGTCTGGATGATTTCAAGCAGGTTAAGCAGACGCCTGGCGTCGCCGTCGGCGTGCCCGACAATGCGCTCGCGCGCAGCCGCGTCCAGCGTCAGCCCTGTTAGCGCCCCGGCGAGCGCGCGGTCGATCAGGCTGCCCAACTCTGCCGGGCTAAGCGGCTGCAGCACATAGACTGCCGCGCGTGACAACAGCGCGCCGTTGACCTCGAACGAAGGGTTCTCGGTCGTCGCGCCGATAAAGGTGAGCAGGCCTTGTTCGACAAAGGGGAGAAATGCGTCTTGCTGTCCTTTGTTGAAGCGATGCACTTCGTCGACAAACAAAATGGTGTGCCGGCCGGTTCTCGCCAGCGACTGTTCGGCCTGTTGCACCGCCTCGCGGATGTCCTTGACACCGGAAAACACCGCCGAGAGCGCGATAAATTCGGCGCTGAACGAGGTGGCCATCAGACGCGCCAGCGTGGTCTTGCCGACCCCGGGCGGCCCCCAGAGAATCATTGAGTGCGGCTTGCCCGACTCGAATGCGAGGCGCAAGGCCTTGCCCGGTCCGAGCAGATGCGACTGCCCCACCACCTCATCCAGCGCCTTGGGGCGCAGCAATTCGGCGAGTGGCGCGGCCGGGGCGGGCGTGGCAAACAAATCGGTCACAGCAAGCGCGCCCGCATGCCTAGTTGGTGTCGCCAAGCACGTCCGCGCCTTTGGGCGCGCTGAACCGGAATGTACTGGCATCGAGCTTGGGGTTGTGCTCAAACGCGGTAAAGCGCATCACCGTGGTCTGGCCAAAGCTGTCTTCAAGTTCCATTTTTTCTAGGCCGGAAAAACCAAAGCCCATACGCAGCTTGTCAAAGCTGCCGTCCTTGCCGCGCGGGCTTGCCTCCAGCCACTCGAGTCCGTCGCGCACGCCCAGGTCGGTGATGCGAAACGCCTTCACCGCCTCGTTGTTGCCCGCCAGCAGCGCAGCCGGGGTCGAACCCAGGGCCTGATCCAGGCGCTTGACGGTAACCTGGTTAAGATCCTCGTCGTAGATCCACACCTTTACGCCATCACCGACGATGAGCTGCGGGTAAGGCTTGACGTAAGTCCAGCGAAATTTACCCGGCCGCAGAAACGCCAGCGTGCCACGCGACTCCTGCACGACCTTTTTGTTGCGGTCGTAAATGGTCTGCTCAAAACTGCCCGATGCCGACTTTGTCGCCGAAAGAAAGGTGTTGAAGCGCTCGAGGCTGGAGGCCGCCGCTTCGCCTGGGCCCAGGACGGCGGCAAGGGAAAACAGCGCAATGGCAAAGAACAATGGGGGTCGCATGCTGCGATTATAGCCCCGGGGCGGGGCGTTCCCGGCCATGCTGGCGTGATTTCCAGTCGGACGGATGCGCCAGCTAACTTACTTGCATGCCAACCTTGCAAGCGGCTGGCTGTTGAAGCAGTCCGAATTCTTGCTCTGACGTTTGGTCGGGGCAAGGCGAACAGGCGGGAAACCGTCCGTACCGGTGTCCCCTACTGCGGCTGGCTCAAGCCCGTCATTCGAACCGGCAGCGGTGGGCGGCAGCGTATTCAGAAACTGCTCCGCGTCACTTGCCAGCATGATCGACCCGGTGCCGCCGACCGCAATGGCATTGGGATTGAGCGTGCTGAATGCAAAGGCATAGAGGCTTGCCGCCATCTGGTTGTTTATTATCGTCAGCGTTGTCGGCGCCGGTACACCCACGACGAGCACTCCTGGCACATAGCTAATACTGTAGTTCGAAGAAGCGAGGCCAAATGGCGTGATCGAATACTGACCCTGCGGCGATACCGGCGTGGCCGGTGTATTGAACTGCAGCGAACCACCCAGCGACGCCGGTGTTTCACCCAGCACGAAACCACTGTAAGTGGCGGTAAAGGGCGGGTTCGGCGTCGAGACGGGGCGCGATTTATTATCGGCTCTTAGGCTAAGGGTCACAGGATTGACGGAAATTGTCCCGGTCGATGCAAAGCTGAACCCATATCCGGTCAAGCTTGTCAGAGTGCCGTTGGCAACGTTTATCGCGTGGGGCGAACCGGCGACGCCGGCCGTTGCTACCGCGCCCGATGACGTCACTGAAGGTGCGCCGCTAAAGAGCGAACTGAGCGCCACGCTCGAATCGGCGACAACTGCGCCGCCATAAGTGCTGGTGTTCGCTCCGGTAACGGAATACTGATTCGGCAGCGTTCCACTCAAGTCAACGCCGTAGGCTTTCGTTGCGCTGGTTGAAGTAACGGTCAGGTTGGGTGCCTGGTTGAACAAATAACGATTACCCGTTTGCACAATTGCCGCAGGGGGATTAGCAGCGTAGGTCTTGTTCCACAACGCGAGGTTGCCACTCGCCAATGATCCAAAGGAGGCAGTCGAGGGGTCATTGGTGTAGACAAGCCAGCGGCCGGTACCTGGGCTCAGCGTACGGTTACCCGAATTGTCGAAATTGCCCGCCGCAGCCAGCACAATGGCATCGCCCGCCCCGGTTGCCGTCAGGTTTCCGGAAAGCGCG
>CAMDRY010000290.1 GCA_945906975.1 Bordetella parapertussis
CCCCGATCTCGGGGGTCAGAAGGAATTTGAAGGACAGATCGGCAAAGGTCTGGAAATGGGTGGTCGAAAACGACACCACCTGCATCACCGATGCGCAGGCGAGGCCCGCCACACCCCCGACCAGGCCCAGCAGCAAGGCCTCAAGCAGGAACGCCGCCAGCACGCTGCTGCGCCTGAATCCGAGCGCGCGTAGCGTGCCGATCTCGGCGACGCGATTGGACACCGAGGCATACATGGTGATCATCGCGCCTATCATCGCCCCAATGGAAAAAATAACCGTCAGCGTAAGGCCCAGGATGCTGATGAAGCTGGACAATGCGCGCGACTGGTCGCTGTAAAAAACCTGCTCGCGCTTGACCTCGTTGGTAAGGCGCGGATCGGCGCCGATTTCGCTGCGATAAGACTCGAACAGCGCGCTGTCGGCCAGTCGCACCACCATGGACGAATAGCTGGTACGGCGAAACGCCTGCATCAACTGGTCGGCGTCTCCCCATACCTCTGAGTCAAAGCCGCTGGCGCCGGCGTCAAAACTGCCCACGATGGTCCATTCGCGCTGCGCAAAGCGCAGGCGCTCACCGATCTGGGTGCCGGTATAACCGGTCAGCACACTGCTGCCGACGATGATTTCCGAAGACCCTGGCCGGAACATCCGACCCTGCGCTATTTGCACCTGCGGCCGCAGGCGCAGCCCCGACGGCGAGGTGCCGCGTATCACCACATTCGAGGCCTTGTCCGAGCCCTTGCGCTTGAGCGATATCAGCACCACGGTTTCCTTGGCGGCGAGGGGCAGGCCCTCGGCGCCGAGCACGACCGCGGCGTTCATCTCGATGACATTCGCCTGCTCGCGCGAAATGCCGCTCTGGATTTCGGTTTCAGAGCCCTTGCGTATCACCACCAGGTTGTCGAACTCGCCGGTGGTCACCAGCGTGCGCTTGAGCCCGGCGTCCAGCATCAGTACCGCCGCAAACACGAATACCACTAGCGCAAGCCCGCCGGCGGTCAGCACCGTCGTCAGCCGCCGTGTCCACAGGTTGCGGGCGATGTAATTCAGCGGAACCATGCCCGCCCCTTCGTGCCGGTGCAGGACACGCATGCACTCACGCGATGGCCCGCAAGCCGTCAACCACGCGCACGCGCGATGCGCGCACCGCCGGCACAATGGCCGCCAGCACACCCACGCCGAGCGCGCAGCCTGCCTGCAACAACGCCGTGTCGCCCGAAACCGCAAAGATCGGGAAAATGCCGCCGGCCAAAGACTTGAAACCCGCCGCCAGCGCGGGCGTGAGCGCGATGCCCAGGCCGCCTCCCAGCACACAGATGGCCAGTGACTCACCGAAAATCAGGCTTGCGACGAACCCCGGCCCGAACCCGAGCGCCTTGAGCGTCGCGTATTCGGCGGTGCGCTCGCGCGCGCTCATCGCCATGGTGTTGGCCATCACCGCCATGATGATCAGGATGACCACGTAAGACACCATGCGGATGGCCGTGATGATCTGGTTGGACATGGCGACAAAGCCAAGCTGAAAGGCCTGCTCGGTCTCGGTCAGCGTTTCGGCCAGCGAGTTCTGGAACACCCCGTCAACGGCGAGCGACACGGTGGCAGCATTGTCAGGATTATCTATGCCTATAACGTAGACCCCGACCTGATCGGCGCGCGCGGGTGATATTTTACGAACCGACTCGTTGAGATACTCCCAGTGGAAATACATCAGGTTGGTGACCTTGCTCCCGTCGGCGCCGTCGAAAATACCGCGAATGACAAACTCCCAGGTGCCCGGATAGATGGTCCCGCGCAAGGGCAGCACGTCACCGACCTTGAAACCGTAGCGCTCCGCCAGTTGCCGCCCCACCAGCGCCCCCTTGCGGTCGCGCCCATAGGCGATGCGCTCGGACTCGGGGATGATGAACTCTGGATAGAGGCTGAAGTAGGCATCAGACACGGCAAACTGCGGAAAGAAATTCTTCGGCTCCTGATAGATGCCACCGAACCAACTCGAGCGCGCCACCGTCTTCACGCCCTCGACACCGCGGATGCGGTTCTCGTAACTGAGCGGCAGTGCGAACACCAGCGAGATGGCGTTGCGCGTCACCAGGCGCGCATTGGATGAGGCGGCCGCGCCGGCATACCAGGCGTCCACCACCGTCTGCAGCAGGCCGTAGGCGAGCACCGCCACCAGCAGGCCTGTCACCGTCAGGCCGCTGCGCAGGCGATGGCGCAGCGCGTTGCGCATAATCAGTTTTATTGCGTTCATTGCGGCGCGTTCATTGGGGGGCGTTCATGCGGGCGAGTCCATAACAACGCAGTCAGCGCAATACCTCTTTGTCCGACAGTTCGCCTTTTTCAAGATGCATGATGGCATCGGCGCTTTCGGCCGCCTTGCGGTCATGGGTGACCATGATGATGGTCTTGCCCATATCGCCGGCAAGACGGCGCATCAGTTCCAGAATGTCCTCGGCCGAATGGCGGTCAAGATCGCCGGTGGGTTCGTCGGCGACGATCAGCGCCGGATCGGTGATGAAGGCCCGTGCCACCGCCACGCGCTGCTGCTGGCCGCCGGAGAGCTCGGAGGGGTAATGCGACATGCGGTCGGATAGGCCCACCAGTTCGAGCGCAGTCTGGGCGTGCTCGCGCCGCTCGCGCCGCGTGAGATGGGTCAGTGTCAGCGGCAACTCGACGTTCTCAAGGGCCGTCAGCACCGGCATCAGGTTGTAGAACTGGAAAATGAAACCGACATGGCTGGCGCGCCAGTCGGCCAGTTCCGACTCGCCGAGCACAACGATGTCCGCGCCATCGACCAGCAATTCGCCCGCGTCGGGCTTGTCGATCCCGGCGATAAGATTGAGCAGCGTGCTCTTGCCCGAGCCCGAGGGCCCCATCAGCGAAAGGAACTCGCCGCGCGCGATGTCAAAACTGATGCCCGTCAGCACCGGCAACACCTGACCGCCGCGGCGGTACGACTTGGAAATGCCGCGCAGGCTGATCAGGGTATCGCCAACGACAGATTCACCCATGGCGCTTATTTCTGCGCGGTCTTGATGCGCGCGCCGTCGGAGAGTTTGTCCAGCGGCTTGAGCGCAACGCGCTCGCCTGCCTTCAGGCCGCGCACCTCAAGGAGGTCGCCAAGTTTTGCGCCGGTCTCGACACGCACCAGCGCCACGCGCTCATCGCGCACGGCGTAGAGATATGAGCCGCCGTCACGTGTAAAGACCGCAGCGGGCAGCACCGCGGTCACCGGCTTTTTTTCCTCGGCCGTCGTTTCACGCTGCAGAAAGGCGACTTTGGCGCTCATGTCCGGCAGCACGCGCGCATCGCGCGCGGCAAAACGCACCTTCACCAACACCGTGGCTTTGGCGCGATCGACGGTGGGCACGGTGCGGCTGACCATGCCGGCAAAACGCTCGCCGGGAATCGCGTCAAGCTGGATCTCGCAGGGCTGGCCGGTGCGAATGCGGCCTATGGCCGACTCCGACACGTCAGCCTCCACCTCCAGCGTCTGCATGTCGGCGATGGTCACCACCGCCCCCTTGGAATCGGCGGCGCTCGAGAACGGTGTGATGTTGTCACCGACATTGGCATTTTTGGTCAGCACCACACCGTCGAAAGGTGCACGGATAACCGTCTGATCCAGCGCCACATCAGCCGATTTGAGATTGGCGCGCGCCACCGCCACCAAGGCATCGAGGCTGACCATCGCGGCCTTGGCCTTGTTGAAACGTGCCACCGCGGCGTCGTGGGAACTATCGCTGATGTATTTCTTGCCCACGAGGTCGAGCGAACGCTTGAAGTTGGCCTCCGCGTCCACCAACTCGGTACGCCCCTGCTCGACGTTGGCCTGCGCCACCTTGAGGCTGGCGAGGGTCTGTTCACGGCTGGCGCTGACGTCCCTGTTTTCCAGGCGCGCGATCACCTCGCCCTGCCTGACGCGGCTGCCCTCGAGCACGCCCAGCCACTCCAGGCGCCCGGTGGCCTTGGAAGAAAGCGAGGCCTTGCGCTGCGCCACCACATAACCGGTGGCATTGAGTTGGGCCAGCGCCTGGGACGGATAGGCCGTGACGACGGCCGCCGTTTCTATGCTGACCGCGCCACCCAGCCGGCCGGAAAAATACGCCGCCGCGCCCGCGACGCCTATCAGGGCCAGCAGCACATAAGGCCATCGCCGGTGGCCGCGGACCGGGCCGTGAGTGGACTTGGCGGTGGTGCGGTTGATTTTGAGTTTATCGAGGTTCGTCATGGGGCTGGGACGGTCAATCCAATGCAAAACAAGCTTGCCGTTGCGGGGTCGGCAGCATCCCCGATCCGACAAAAACGCCGCAATTGCTGCAGCGCACTGATTATACCGCGCAGCATCGCCCACCGCGGTCCCAAAGAGCCGCACCTGTACCACCTCGGATGGCGCGTCATTGCAAGCTAACAGCTTGCTATGACGGTATATTTCCCGGATAAAGCAGCAGACGGCGAAGGCGAATTGTCTATGCAAAAGCGGCCCGATAGGCGAAAATTCAAAAGCACCGATGGTTACGGATAAATCATCCCGCCCCAGCGGCAACACCCGCCCTGCGCCGCATGGCCACAAGCCACCGCACACGCATTGACAGGGAAGGTCCGGCTTCACGAGCTAACCGGATACCGGATACCGGATTCAAGGCAACAGGAGGAGTGCACTTTGAATGCTTTATTGTCGTTTTCACGGCTTGTTGATGCGCTAAGCAACCGTGTCGGGCGCCTGATCT
>CAMDRY010000291.1 GCA_945906975.1 Bordetella parapertussis
CGCGCCGGTGAGCGCCTTGAAATATTCCATGGAAAGGTGGTTGGAGGTGCCGTTGCCGGGTGAGGAGTAGGTGAGCTTCGAGTTCGCGCTCTTGGCGTGCGCGAGAAATTCGGGCAGCGTATGCGCGGGCACGCCCGGGTTCACGATGAAGGCGAAGGGCAAGGTGATAAGACGCGTGATCGGCACGAGGTCGCGAAAGATATCGTGTTGGACAAGCTTGCCCATCAGGTGCGGCGAAGTCACCATCTGATCGCCGTTCACCAGCAGCGTGTGGCCGTCTGTGCCCGCAGCGATGACCGCATCGGTGGCGATGGTGCCACCCGCGCCAGGCCGGCTGACGATCAACACCGGCTGGCCCGGGTTGGACGACACGCGCGGCGTGATGATGCGCAGCACGATGTCGATGATGCCCCCCGAGGCGTAGGCAACCTGGAGGGTGACGGGTTTGCTGGGGTAGGTCTGGGCGATCGTGGCAACGGGCGCTGCCGCGAGCAGGGCGGCGAGTGACAGGAGTCGATTGCGGCGGGGGCTGTAAAGAAGCTGGCTCATACGCAGGGCTTTGAAAGTGAGGTGTTACAGGCGAGCATGCTAGCCGAAGTGCGCGCCACTGCCCCCGACTCGTTGCGTAAATAGAAGGGCTATGAATTCGATACGTTTGCGTTATTGTATTGAACAGGCAGCGGATTGCTGCGTCGGAGCCTCGATTGCCGAACAGCAGCGAGTTAGATATTCCATCGAGTGGATAGATCCGGAGAAATAATCATGACAGATCTCGTGCTCATGGAGGTGGAAGATGGCATCGCCACGCTGGTGCTGAATCGGCCGGAAAAACGCAATGCGATGAATGACGACATGCGGGCCCGGTTCATCGCCGCACTTGAAGCGGTCGCGGCCGACAAGGCCATTCGCGCCCTGGTTCTCACGGGCGCGGGCAAGGGCTTTTGCGCGGGGGGCGATATTGCGGGCATGGAACAGAGCCTGCATGCGCCCGCGGGCGAGGTCGCCTTCAGCGGCTGGCACCGCCAGCAGCGCGTGCACTACGCGCAGGCCCTGCTGCACACCCTCCCCAAGCCGACCATTGCGGCTGTCAACGGCGCCGCCGCAGGCCTGGGCGCGGACACCGCGCTTGCCTGCGATTTCATTATTGCAGACCAAGAGGCAAGCTTTACCTGGTCCTACATTCACCGCGGGCTCATTCCTGATGGCGGTGGCATGTACTTCCTGCCGCGGCGCACGGGTTTGTCGAAGGCGAAGGAACTTATTTTCACGGGCCGCAGGATCGATGCCGATGAAGCTCTGGCGCTCGGGATCGCCGATCGGCTGAGCGGTGCTGATACCCTGGTGGCGGATGCTCAGGCGTGGGCGCGCGAGCTTGCGCGAGGTTCCGCCACCGCGCTTGCGCTGGGCAAGACCATGCTCAACCAGAGCCTGGAATCCTCGGCAGAGCAATTGTTCATGCAGGGCAGTCAGGCACAGGGCATCTGCTATACGAGCAGCGAGCATCGCGATTCGGTGATGGCGTTCCTTGCGAAGTCTGCATCGAAGGAGCGGTAATTGGATGCCATCGGGAGGCTTCTTCGGCCCCGCAGTGTTGCTGTGGTGGGCGCGTCGGCGGACTCGACCAAGACTTCCGGGCGCCCGGTGCTTTATTTGCAGAAGCATGGTTTCGCCGGAAAGATTTATCCGGTCAATCCCAGGGCCGCCAATATCGGAAATCTCACCTGCTACCCGGACATTGCTTCGCTGCCCACCGTACCGGATGTCGCCATCGTGCTGCTCGGTGCAGAGCGCGCCCATCTGGCGGTGCGCGAATTGTCTGCGCTGGGTACCCTGGCGGCGATCGTGCTCGCCAGCGGCTATGCGGAAATTGATGACCAAGGGGCGGCGCGGCAAAGGCAGTTGGCCGAGGCCGCGGGTTCGATGCGGCTCTTGGGGCCGAACACCATCGGCCTGGTGAACCTGACCGACAATATCGTGCTCTCGGCCAGCGGGGCTCTGGCAATGGACCATTTCTCTGTTGGCTCGATCGGCGTCATTTCGCAGAGTGGCGGCATACTCGGCGCGTTGCTGTCGCGAGCGGCAGCGCGCGGCATCGGGCTGTCGAAACTGGTGTCTACCAGCAACGAGGCCGATCTCGATCTCGCGGATTTCATCGATTACCTCGCCGGCGATGAAGCCACGCGCGTCATCGCGCTCTATGTCGAAGGCGTGCGCAACCCGGCGAAGTTTCGCGCCGCGGCGGACAAGGCCCTGCGCGCCGGAAAACCCGTCGTGGCATTCAAGATCGGCCGATCACAAGCGGGCGCGCAGGCGGCAGCTTCCCACACCGGAGCGCTTGCCGGTTCCGACCGGATGTACGACGCGTTCTTCAGGCAGCTTGGCATCCTCCGCGCGCAAACCTTTGGAGATCTTCTGGACATATCGGCGGCGCTGTCCACCGGCCGGCGCCTGCGCGGCAGGCGCGTGGCGATACTCACTTCCACCGGCGGTGCCGGCGCGCTGGTGTCCGACAGCCTGGGCATGGCCGGGTTCGACACGCCGGCGCCCGACACGGCAACGGCTGTCGCCCTGCGGGCGCTGCAAACCGGCAATCACGCGGCGCTGGATCGCAATCCCATCGATGTCACCCTGGCTGGATTGCAGCCGCAGTTGCTGCGTGGCGCAATCACCGCGCTGCTGGCCAGCCCCACCTATGATGCGCTGACCATTATCGTCGGCTCTTCAGGGCTGGCTTCACCCGAATTGATGGCCGATGCCATAGAGGCATGCCTTCCGGCATCAGACAAACCGGTCATTGCGTTTCTGAGTCCCCATGCGCCGCAGGCGGGCGCGGTGCTTACACAGCGCGGCGTGCCGGCATTCGCCACGGCTGAAAGCTGCGCGGTGGCGCTGGCAGGCATGCTGCAAGCAGAAAGCCTGGCATCGAATACAGAACCTGCGGCAGCGCTCGGTGCGAAGGGTGGCATCGTAGACATCGGCGATGTACCGGCGGGATCGCTCGATGAAGCAGAGGCGAAAGCGCTGTTTGCGCGCTTTGGCGTGCCGGTGGCCTTGGAACGAGTCGTCGGCACACCAGAGGAGGCGCGCGACGCGGCATCCACCCTGGGGGGGCGCGTGGTGCTCAAAATCCTCTCGGCGCAGATCACGCACAAGAGCGACATTGGCGGCGTGGCAATCGATCTTGGCGCGAATGAGGCGGGTGAGCGTCTGCTGGCGATGGGCGACGAGGTGCTGGCGAAAACCGGTGTGCGCCCGCAGCGCTTTCTTGTGCAGCAGATGATCAGTGGCGGCATCGAGATTATTCTGGGCATGCACCGCGATGCCCTGGGAACGGCCGTTCTGCTGGGCATGGGGGGGGTTACGGCGGAATTGTTCAAGGACACGACCTTGCGCATGCTGCCAGCTGCCGGTGGCCTCAGCCATGACGAAGCGCTGGCCATGGCGCGCGACCTGGTGGCCTGGCCATTGCTCGATGGTTATCGCGGCCGGCCGAAGGCCGATGTCGACGCCCTGGTGGCCGCCATCGTCGCGTTCTCACGCATGGTGGCGCAGCTGGGAGAGCGCCTGATCGAAGCCGAAATCAACCCCTTGTTTGTGTTGCCGCAAGGGCGCGGTGTGGTGGCCGCGGACGGCATTGCCATCCTCGGAGAGTCACTTGCCTGAGGCGGCCGGCGTCCAAGCGAACGGATGCTGAAACAAGCGAACCAACGTCCAATTATTCAGGCTTGATGCCGGCGGCCTTGACCACTTCGGGCCAACGCTTGAGCTCGCCCTTGATGAAGGCGTCGAACTGCTGTGGCGTGCCGCCCACGATGTCGGCGGCCTGTCCTTCGGTGATCGCGGTGCGCACCGCGGGTCCCTGCCAGACCGGGTTGAACACGGCATTGATTCGCGCCACCAGCGCCGCATCCATGCCGGCCGGGCCGACGATACCGTGCCAAACGCTGACGTCGAATCCGGGCAGGGTCTGGCTGGTCGGTGGCACATCGGGCAGTTGGCGCATCGGCCGCGAGGCGGCACCTGCGAGCGCGCGAATCTTGCCGTCGCGTACCTGGCCGAGCGAGGTGGAGACCGTGATGATGGCGGTGTCGGCATCGCCGCGAAGCAGCGCGGTCAACATCTCGGCGCCGGACTTGTACACGATGTTCACCTGATCGATGCCGGCGCGGCTGTTGAGATAGGCCATGTACAAGTGAGTCCAGTTGCCCAGCCCCGCGGAGGCGTAGTTGAACTTGCCCGGCTGCTGCTTTGCCGCGAACACGAACTCCGCCAAGGTCTTGTAGGGCAGATTGGCGCGGACCAGCACCACCGCCGGCAGATTAGCGGCATGGACGATGGGTGTGAACGCGGTATGCGGGTCGTAAGGCAGCTTGGCGAGTGTGTGCGATACCGCATTGGGACCGACCTCGGCCAAGAACAGCGTGTAGCCGTCTGGTTTCTCGCGCGCAACCGCCGCTGCAGCGATGGTGCCACCGGCGCCGACGCGGTTCTCAACGACCAGCGGGTGGCCGTTCGCGAACTGGGAAAAACCATTGGCCAGATTGCGCGACAAAGTGTCGGCCGCGCCGCCTGGGCCGACCGTAACCAGCAGCCGGACCGGCCGGTCAGGCCATTGGGCGATCGAGGCGCTGGGCATTGCGGCGATGGCGCAGACGGCCAACGCGACGGTGTGGCGGATGGTTGCGGTCATGCAAACGGGGATCAACGACATCGGGTCCTCCTTT
>CAMDRY010000292.1 GCA_945906975.1 Bordetella parapertussis
GGCGTCGGCCTCGCCCTTGGCTCGGCGGCAACTGCCGGGGACGATGCGCGCGTCGAGCGGCATCTGGCAAAGCTCAAACGCCTGGTTTCACGCGTTGAGCCCGCGCTCATTTCCGAGCACCTGTGCTGGGGTGCGCATCGAGGCCGCCATTTCAACGACCTGCTGCCACTGCCCCATACCGAAGCGGCGCTCACCCACATGGTGGCACGCGTGCAACGCGTACAAGAGGCGCTTGGCCGGCGCATCCTGGTCGAAAATGTATCCGGTTACGTTGCGTTTCGCGCCAGCGACATGTCAGAGGGCGAATTTCTGGCCGAACTCGCGCGGCGCGCGGGTTGCGGCATTCTGCTCGACGTCAACAATCTGTACGTCAACCAGGTCAACCACGGCAGCGACGCTCTGGCGGCCATGGCCGCGCTGCCGCGTGAAGGCGTGGCTGAAATCCACCTTGCCGGCCATCTGGCTACGGACGACATGCTTATCGACGATCACGGCTCGGCCGTGGCACCGCAGGTGTGGCGTTTGTACCAGGCGGCGCTCGCGCTATTTGGGTCGGTTCCCACGCTGATCGAATGGGACACCGATGTACCCGAACTGGACGTGCTGCTGGGCGAGGCGGCAAGCGCCGCAGCCCGCATGCTGGCCGAACATGTCTGAGCTGGCCGCAATCCAGTCCGGCTTTGCCGCCGCGCTCGTGCCGGGCGGCAAAGCCGATGCCAGGCTGGCGGGCGCGGTGCCGCTGTTTCGCGGCGAGCCCGCGCGTATCGTGCATGGCCTCGCCATTTACCGCGGCAACGCCAGTGCCAATGTGCACAAGGCGCTGGGCGCGATCTATCCGATCACGGCAACGATAACCGGTGCGGAATTTTTTGAAGGTCTGGCGCGCGAGTACGCGAAGCGGCATCCGTCGGCCAGCGGCGACCTCAACGAATACGGCGAGGCCTTTGGCGACTTTCTGGCCGCGTTTGAGCCGGCCCAGGAATTGCCCTACCTCGCCGATGTCGCGCGCATGGAATGGCTGGCGCACCGCGCACATTACGCCGCCGATCATCCCTTGCTCGACACCCGCCGGCTCGCCACCATCACCGAGGACGATTTCCCGCGCCTGCGCCTGTGGCTGCATCCGGCCTGCGCCCTGCTGCAATCGGATTGGCCGCTGGCGCGCATCTGGCAGGTCCATCAGCACGACTTCTCCGGAGAATTAAGCGTTGACCTGGCAGCCGGACCATCGACCGCCCTGATCATGCGTCCGCAGTTGCGCGTCGCGGTTGACGCGCTTAGCACGGGCGAATTCGCCTTTCTCGATGCGCTGGCCGGTGGCAACGCCATTGGCGCAGCCCTCAATGCAGCGACGGTCGCGGAACCGGGCTTCCTGGCCGACGCCGCCCTGCGCCGCTGGGTGGCCGGTCGCGTAATCATTGACTTCACACTCGCCTGACCCAGGCCCCGGCACACAACAGGAGCAGAACAATGAACCCAAGCATGGCCGCACTTCTCGACAACGCGCACACCTGGCTCAAACACGGCAGCACGCTGCTCGACCTGGGCATACGGCTTTACGTGGCGAAGATATTTTTCTGGGCCGGCCTGACCAAGATCGCGAGCTGGGAAAACACCGTCGCCTTGTTTGAAGATGAATACCGTGTGCCACTGCTGCCGCCCGAACTGGCGGCGGCGCTCGGCACCTTCGGCGAACTGGTGTTTCCGGTGCTGCTCGCCGTCGGCTTTGCCACGCGCTTTGCCGCACTATCGCTGTTTGTCGTCAACCTGATGGCCGTGGTGTCGTACTGGCACGTGCTCAAGGACCTTGAGCCCGCGCTCGCCCAGCACTGGTATTGGGGCGTGCTGCTACTCGTCACGCTCACCCACGGCCCGGGCAAACTGGCGCTAGACGCATTAATCTGGAAGCGCTGGCCGCAGGCGAGGCCGGCATGAAACGCCTACAGTGGGCAAGCGTATTGGGTTTCGCCTGCATCGCCGGCCTGCCGGCGGTGGCGCTGACGGCCACTGCGGCGACTGGCGCCAGCGCCAACAATGCCACCAAAGCCGCCAATTCTGCAAAATCGACGCCGCTGCGCATGCCGGCGGCGCTGCTCAACAAAGCCGTGAGCCAGCAGATGCTCGCCGAGCGCATCACACGGACCTACTGCATGATCGGGCAGGGTGTGCTTGCCGAACGGGCGAAACACCAACAGGACGGCGACATGCGCAAATTCGAGCAGCAACTGAAGGAGCTGCAGACCACTGCGACGACCGCGGAGATCCGGGACAACTACGCCTTGCTCGAGCAGCTTTGGGACGACTTCAAGGCCATCAATTCGAAAAAGGCGACGCAGGAACAGGCAAAGCAATTGGCCGAACTGAACGAAGAGCTGGCCTGGATCGCCGAAAAGGGTGCGACACTACTACAAGAGCATATCCGCCTGCCGCGCAGCGAAGCGATCGTGCTCGCAGGCCGCGCACGCACGCTGACCCAGCGCATGGCCAAGCTGTATTTTTTCCGCAGCTGGGGCCTGCGCGCAGAGGTCATCGCCAAGGACCTGAAAACCGCTGAAGCAGAATACCTGGCGACAATGCGCCGCCTGGTCACGCTGCCGCAAAACAACGCCGCCTCGCGCCAGGAACTCGCGCTGACCGACCAGCAGTGGCTGTTCTTTTCCGAAGCCCTTGCCAAGCTGGGCACGCGCGAAGAGCGCGGCGTGCACATGGACAATGTCGCCAAGATCAGCGACAACCTGCTGGTGACACTGGACCAGCTGGGCATGATTTTCGAAGAAAGCGGGCGCTGAGCCGGTCGTAAGATGACAGCGGCATGCCAGAAAGGCGAAAAACATCGCATCCACACGCCGCAGAAAGCCCAATCTATTGGCTGGAAACGCCCGACTGGCGGGCATTTCCAGACGATGTGACCACTGCGTGAAACAGGCCGCACACCAGATAGGAAATCCGCCTACATAAAATCGCGATGGCCACCGACTTATGTTTTTAATGCGGCGCACATACAGTGGTTGCCGTCAGCCTGACCATCCAACCACCACGGGAGATCGACATGAACAGCACGATACAGCCGAACCGCTTCGCTCTGATCCTCGACAAAGACACGATCAAATCCGCACTCGAACATGCGGCGCAGTGGAAGCTCAAGCCGCGCGTGTGCCGCCCCCTGGACACCTATACCGGCAAGGGCTACAACGCCGAGTTGTCGCGCTACGACGAGGCTGTCGATGCGGCCGCCGTTGCCGATGACGAATTGCCCGAAGACAGCGTTGAGGAATGGCTGCTGTCGGCCGACGACATCTGCGACGACCTCGACCTCTGATCACGGCCGGACCGGGCGGCAATGGCTGCACGACCTGTGCCGCCGAATTGACCGCCGGCTTATTCGGGCTTGATGCCCGCTGCTGAAATGATTTTGCGGTAACTTTCAACCGTGCGCGGCGCCTGCCGCGCAAATTCGTCGGGCGCAACCAGGTTCACTTCGAACCCGGCGGCATCGAGCCGTGTCCTGACCGCCGCATTATTCGCGGCTTTTTGCAGTTCTGCATTGATGCGCTCGACCACGGCCGGCGGCAGCCCGGCCGGACCGATAATGCCTATCCAGGTATCGGGCACCGAAAATCCGGGCACGCCGCCCTCGGCCACCGTCGGCACCTCGGGTGCCGCCTTGGCGCGCGACGCTTCGATCACGCCGATCGCGCGCAGCTTGCCCGACTTCACGTGCGGCAGCACGTTCGAAAGGATCAAAATCGCCACCGGAATCTGTCCGCCGACGACGTCGTTCAAGGCCAGTGCGCCGCCCTTGTAAGGCACGTGCACCATGTCCAGGCCGGCCATGGCGTTCAGCGACTCGCCCCCCAGATGCTGCGACGTCCCCGCCCCGGATGTTCCGTATGAAATCTTGCCCTTGTTCGCCCTGACGTACTCCACCAGTTCCTTCGCGGTCTTGACCGGTACTGTGGCGTTGACCACCAGCGCCTGCGGCGCCTTGGCCACAATGGTGATCGGCGTGAAATCCTTCACCGTGTCGTAGGGAACGTTCCTGGCAAGAAAGGGCAGTGCGTAATGCGAACCCACGGTGATCAGCAGCGTATAGCCGTCCGCTGCCTGCTTGGCGACGTAATCGGTGCCGATCAGGCTGTTGGCGCCGGGGCGGTTTTCCACCACCACCGGCTGTCCCAGGCCGCCCGACAACTCCTGCGCCAGCGCACGCGCGACGGTGTCCACCCCTCCGCCCGCGGCGTACGGCACCACCAGCTTCACCGGCTTGGTCGGATAGGTTTGAGCCAACACAATGGCCGGCATGGCCAGCATGACTAAGAACAACAGACGCTTCATTTAATTATCCTTTTATTATTTGCGCGATTTACGCGCATTACCGACATGTCCGTTTTTAACACCGGCGCCATGCCGGCGTGCGCATGGGCCTTGCCGATGACCGATGCTCAAGCGTGTTGTGCCAGCACCCGACGTGAGAGCGCGTCGTGGCGTGCAAACCACACGCCGGGGAAGCCGCGCATGTAGGTAAGCAGCTTGTGCAGCATCGCTGCAATAGGCGGCCGCGCGCCAAAATGCGCATGCAGCGTTAGATTGAGCAGGCCGCCCGGTTCGTTCTGATAGAGAAAATCAAAGGTGTCTTTGTACACGTCGTGGAAATCGCGCGGACTGCCGCGCAGCACGCGGTTGTCGGTGAAATCGCTGTGCGGCA
>CAMDRY010000293.1 GCA_945906975.1 Bordetella parapertussis
ATGTGCTGTCAACACATAATCTGCCGGCCCATATGCATGCCGGGCGATTGGAGCGGCCAGGGCAGGCAAGAAAGGCGCAATGCCGGCAACGAGTTATCCGTGCATCTGAGAAACAGGGTTAATATTCACCGATGGGCTTATTGGGGTGCATTCCGTCCATGCTCGGCTTTTTGCTATTCCTGTTGTGCGGGCGTTGTTTTTTCGGGAACCGGTTAGTACCGGGGGGGGTGTACTGCCTCATGGACAACTTTTTGTTACCGTGAATGCGCTCCGCGAAGGGAGGTGGCTTTGGGGCACACGGGCGGCGCGGTACCATCCGCTTCTTCGGCGACATGCCCACGGCCCCGCGCTCACCATGGTTCCACCGGACTCCCAATCGTGCGTCCTTCACTGAATGCCCAGTCATTCGCCCTTGGCCCGACACAAATTGCAGGCTGCGTCCGTGCGTGGTGGAACGCGCAAAGGACTGCTTTTCCATGCATGGGGAATGCCTAATAATGTCTATGAAGCCGGTATGCTGCAGCGCGTGGTAATCATTGAGTTCGATAGCGTAGCCCATGCCAACGCTGCTCACAATTTAGTCGAATACGGCAGGGCCAAGCAGGCGCATCAGCTAAAAACGTATTCTGCGACTACCGCCTCTTGATCCGCCACTAGGATGTCACGGATCATGGAGAACGGCAGGTCCGGGTTCTCCTTCGCAATCTTGCCGATCTGCGACCAGTACTCGATCTGCTTGGGCACCGAGCGGTGCTGGATCAGTGCGTGGGTCTTGGCCTGCTCGACCAAGTTTTCAGACAGTTTGACGTTGATGGCCATGGAGTTTCCTTTCCATAGCACCGCAATGGCACAAAAAGTTCCTTAAGGGAACAAAGGGGGCCGCGGCATCCTTTTAGTTTGCCTGCGCTACCTGTATTACCTTCGATTCATCGGCTCAATATCAAAAGCGAGGCAAAGGCGCTGCTGGGTTGTGTCTTCGGGCAGAGGAACCGTGTCGTGCCAGATATAGGAGGGAAAGGTAACCAACATGCCCGGTTCGGGCTTGACCGCGCGGGTGATCGGTTGCCGCGTCAGCTTGAAGTCAGCCCGTGGTGGTCCGAGTTTGAGCCAACCCGCTTCGCCTGAGTTCGGGGCCGAGACAACGTCGGGAATGTCAACGTAATACACCCCGCTCAGCCATCCGGCCGGATGGGTGTGGGGGGTAAACTGGCCACCACCCTGCATTTTTACCGCCCACAGGAACAGATCGCTTTCGCGCGGCACGGTTTTCACGAAAGGATGGAGGGGATCCTCTTGCGCCAGGGTTTTCAGCCGTTTGTCGCAGGCATAGGCAATGAAATGTTTGAGTTTTTCCACCGCCGGATTGCCATCGAAGGCGATGTTTTTGCTGTGCCAGCTCTTGTAGGCGGCGTTTTCCTTGGGGTCTTTGCGCAGGGTTGGGTGATTCGACGCAAATTCCGACAATTCGCGGTTGAGGGCGAGCATGTCTTCGCGACTGTAGCCGATTTCAGAGATGATGGATATTTGCCCGAGCCGGTGCGGGTCGGACAACCAGCTCTCTTCCTGCGTTCGGCCCAGTTCGGCCAGCGTAAGCGTCTTGAGTGATGTGATGCGGTTGTCGAAGCCGCCCAGTTGCAGCGCCTTGTCGAACATGTCCAACGCCTCGCCGGCCCGACCGGTTTTTAACAGGCACTCTCCGGCGGCGCTGAGGGACAGATGGTCGTTCGGATTGAACTGTAGGGCCTCGATGAAAAATTTCACTGCCTCGGCGCTGTCGTCAAGGTCCATGTATATCCTGCCGATGTGATAGCGCGCACCGGTATGACTCGGATCCAAGGCGATCATTTTTTTTAGGAGATCGATAGCTTCATCGTATTGGCCTGCGTTGTGCAGGTTGGTTGCGAGATTGTTTTGCAGGTAGCGATTGTCTGGAAACAGTTTCAAGCCAAGCTGGCAGCAATCGATGGCCGAGTCGAATTTTTTCGCGCTATGCAGGACAAAACCCAGATTGACATAGCTGTCGAGTACATGCGGGGCGTATTGAATGGCGCGTCTCAAAAATTCTTCAGCTTTTGACTGCTCTTTGGTTTTTTCAAGAAACAATCCGTATGTATTCAATGCCCGGACGTTGCGCGGATCCGCGGCTATAACCTGTTGAAAAATGCGTGCAGCTTCATCCATGCGACCGCTGTTCTGGGCGCGCAGGCCGGTATCAAGCAACTCGTTTGTATTGTTGGCACTGCTCATAGATTTCTTTTTCGAAGTCCGTCGGATTGTTGCGACATTTCAATTAAGGCTTATTTAGCGAATGATGTTGGTCAAACCATACCCAGAACAAGCAGCTGTGCGGGATCTGGTGTTTCGTTGACAGCTGGTGGTTAGAGCAGGTGGCAGGACGTGTGAAAATGCCGGCCAACATAAGGTAGAAACAAGCGTACGCAAAACAACGCGCACTTTTCTTCAGCGTATTCTTGCTGATTTATTTTCGAGATTATCCAAACAGGCCACTTTTTAATTCAGTTTCAATGATTGCCGCTCTGAACCCGAAAACTTAACAAAACTTATTTCCTCTCCCCGCGTCACCGGAGTGCGGTTAGCCGCCAAAATCATCGCGGCAACCAAACTGCCGAAGCCCATTGAGGTGCTCGCATCACCAACCGCGCTGAGATAAGCCGTCGTGATCCACCAAAGCATGGGAGTATCTGTACTAATACAAATCAAGGGGGGGGCCGCATGCAAGGTCGTTTGAAATTCGTAGGCTTCATTGTTTCTGCAGTACTGTCGGCCATCGCGGCCGGTTCCAACGCGCAGGAGTACCCGGTGAAGCCGGTGAAGATCGTCGTGACGCTGTCGCCGGGCTCGACTTCGGATATCCTCGCGCGCGTGCTCGGCAACCAGCTGTCGAAGCAGCTCGGGCAGTCGTTTGTGATCGAGAACCGTCCCGGCGCGGGCGGAATGCTCGCGGCCGAGGCGGTCGCCAAAGCCCCCGCCGACGGCTATACCTTGTTGGGCAACAGCATCGCGACACACGGCATCGGACCGTCGCTTTACCCGAAGCTTTCATTTGACCCGATGCGTGATTTCGCACCGGTGGCGCTCGTCGCGTCTAGCCCCAATGTTCTCATCGTAGGAACCGGCGTCGCAGCACGCACGGTGCCCGAGCTGATCGCGCTCATCCGGGCAGCGCCGGAGCGCTTCACCTTCTCCTCGGGGGGCAACGGCACCTCGCACCACATGGCCGGAGAGCTGTTCGGCACGCTCATCGGCGTGCGCGGCGTCCACGTCCCGTACAAGGGAACTCCAGAGGCGGTGAACGCGGTGGTGACGGGCGACGTACTGTTGATGTTCCCCAATGCGCCAAATGCCGTGGGCCTTGCCAAGGGCGGCAAGCTGCGCGCCCTTGCGGTCGCGACGCCGCGCCCCGTTTCCTGGTGGCCGGAGCTTCCCACGGTAGCCGAAGCCGGTGTCGCCGGCTTCGACGTCACCGCGTGGTTCGGCTTTGCCGCACCGGCCGGGACGCCGGAGGCAATATTGCGGCGCCTCAATAGCGAGCTGAACAAGGCGATCCTCGTGCCCTCCGTGCGCGAGGCACTCGTGAATCAGGGCTTTGAGATTCTGCCCGCGGGCACGCCAGAGGCCTTCGGCGAATTCATGCGCGCCGAGAAAGAGAAGTGGGCGCGCGTGATTCGATCATCGGGTGCCAAAGTGGAATGAGCTTGAGGAGTATATTCAAATGCAACTGCCCCCAATAGCCAAACAAATTGCTTGACGTGCATAGCATGATTGGTGGCCCTCACAAGGGCAGCTTCACCAGCGAGGTGGCCGTATAAGCCCGGCGACGATCATCAAGCAGGTTTCGGCAAACGGGTCAGGCAGCGCAGATCATTATGGCCTTAGGCGGGGTTGCCAAAATAGTTGAAACGACCGAACTGCTGAGACGCATTGCGCGGCAACTGTGCGAACCGCGCTAAGTTTGTATCTGCCAGCGGGCGTTGCGCCTGCCGTTTTTTCTACGCGGTCTAGATATAAACTAGACACGAAGGCGTTATATCCGTGTTTTTATTTTGTAACGCCTTGAATTTAATGGCGTCCCCAGCGAGATTCGAACTCGCGTACTCACCGTGAAAGGGTTTTATCCAAGACTTTAACGGACACCAGCAAACAGCCTAACTCCCTGAAGATGCCCGTATTTGCTTGCTTTCCTGCCTACCTGTGTCTATCCTTGTTTTTGTACGTCCCCGCGACACGGCCGCGACACGGATTTGAGGAGACAGGAAAATGGCTCAATCGGCACGCGATGCAAAGCTGGATAACCGCACGGCAAGGCTGCGTCTTGACGCGCAGCGCAGGTACTTCCGGGAGATTGGTGACGGCCTGACGCTAATCTATCGGCGCACCAGCAAGGGCTACGGGACATGGAGCGCAAAACTCGCGATGCCGGGCGGGAAGTACGCCATTCGCATTTTGGGGACAGCCGACGATTACCAAGATGCGGACGGCGTTACCGTGCTGACGTTCTACCAAGCACAGGAAAAAGCCCGAACCACCGCCGACGATGCCAAGACGCAGGGCGGCGTGCTAATCAAGGACATGACCGTCAAAGAAGCGTCTGAATCCTATCTGGCGTGGTTTCGCGCCAACAAGAAGGGGGTAGCGATGGCCGAGAGCGCGATTAACGCCCATATCCTCCCCGCCTTTGGCGAC
>CAMDRY010000294.1 GCA_945906975.1 Bordetella parapertussis
ACAGGCTCACCAGATGAGCCACCAACATTATTCGCTATATGAGCCTTTCTTAAACAATCCAGGATCACAAGAGCCAGGACAAGCGCCCGCAGCTGCTCGTCAAGAAGCCCATCAAATTGATGCTGCGCGACTCGTTGGACCGGTCGTCATGCTGGATATTTCCGAGCGTGTGCGTAAAGAACTCCAAAAAAATGCGGGCAAACCGAGTCCCGACAAAAAAGTGACCGATTTTTCCGATACTTCTCCTGCCGTCATAACACCAGCCGATATTGATGGGATAGTCGGGAAAATTACGGATGGAAGTTGGTTGGTCGTGAATCTCGGCTGGTCGCAGTTTTTCACAATCGAACCCTCAGTACCAAAATCCCCGTATGTGAATGGGTTTAACCACCCAGGATTCAGCCGCAAGGCGACTGACAGGTTGATCGAAGAGCTCGACCGTCGAAAGGTAAAACTGAGCGGCATCATCATTGACAATATTGCGGTAGAAACCGGGCAAGTGGCGCATGGGGATGACGACAAACGCACTAACGCCTTACACGGGCATGTACGACTACTGCAGCGAGGGGTGTTGCTGGTAGAAAATGCGACCAATCTTGACAAGCTCTCTGAAGCATCGCGTAACGGCACTTGCATGGTCATGGTGGGGGCAATACGCCTCGGTCATGGAACCGGGGCCCCGGCACGCGTTATAGGCATGTGCCGCTAAGCAGCGCTTGCTGCAGGTAATTTATCGAAAAGGGTTATAGATGATCTATCGTTTACTCATTGCGCTCACTGTTGTGAGTCTATCCCTGCCCGCTCTTGGCCAGACGTATCCGTCACGTCCGGTACGGGTTATCAATCCTTTTCCTGCAGGTGGGGCGGTTGATGTTGTGGCGCGACCCCTGCTGGAGCGGTTGCGCCAGGAGTTGGATCAATCGTTCATCATGGAAAACAGGCCCGGGGGTGGAACGGTGATCGGGTCCGAGGCCGTGGCGCGTGCCAATCCAGATGGCTACACCTTATTGGTGACGGCGTCGCAGCATTCCATCAACCCGGCGATTTATCCCAAGCTACCGTATGACACAGTAAAAGATTTTTCCCCGATAGCCCCTATAGCCCAGGGGCCCTTCGTTCTTGTTGTACATCCTTCCGTTCCAGCCCAGGATGTGAAGCAGCTAATTGCCTACGCCAAGAGCGCACCCGGTAAGATTAATTTTGGATCCGCCAGCAATGGCAGTGGTTTTCACCTTGCCGGCGAGATGTTCAAACTCATGGCCGGTGTGGATATCGTGCACGTGCCCTACAAAGGCGGCGCGCCCGTTACCACAGCGGTGCTGGCAGGAGAGGTACAACTCGTCTTTTCCAGCCCAAGCACTGTGCTATCCCACGTTCAGGCAGGCAAGCTAAGGCTGCTGGGTGTTACGGCACTGAATAGGTCTAATCTGATTCCCGATACCCCTGCGATGTCGGAAACTTTGCCGGGATTTGACGTCGTAACCTGGTACGGCTTGCTGGCGCCGGCTGGTACACCGAAGGAGATCGTTGAAAAACTTGCCACAACGATAGACAAAATTGTGAATGGCAATGAATTTCGTGAACTGATGCGCAAAAATGGGCTGGAGCCAGCCGGGGGAACACCGTCCCAGTTCGGGCTTCGCATCAGTAGTGAAATCGCCAAGTGGACTCGCGTTGCGAAAGAGTCTGGCGCAAAAGTTGATTAATGTCCCGCCTGGCTACAACAGTTTCCAGTTGTCCGGCTTAAAAGAATACCGTTGCTAACAAATGGTGGAATCGATTATGGAAAAGACAGTCATCAGTCCGTGGCCCGCGATGGTCGAGCACAACACCCCCTACGTCCCCGGTATAAAGATCGCTTTGCCTGGCGCTGATTTGCTGATCATTTCCGGCATGGGACCGATGCCTCCCGTGCACAGTCATCCACATCTGCCAGAAGAATGGATACTGCCCGATGATGCAGGGATACAAGCAAGGCGTGCGCTAGACAAAATCGGAACGATTGTCAAAGAAGCGGGCGGCAGTTTCAGGAATATCGTGAAGATCACACGATATCTCAAGGAGATTAGCGATCAAGACGCCATCAACCCGATCATTCACGAATATTTTGGCAAGGACCTACCCTGCAGTACAACGGTGCAAGTAGCCGGCTTTGTCGCCCCCACGATGAAGCTAGAGTTTGACTGCTGGGCCTTGATTCCGAGGGGATAGGGCATTCTCCGGGTTGAGGCATAAACAACTCCGCTATTATCGCCCGCATGCCCAAGCTAAGCATTAGCCCCACGGAACGTGGCGACAAAACCGAGGTGCTCGTTCATGGCGTCTGGACTTTTGCATCGCTGGCTGGGCACCAATCCGAGCTCGAACGCACGCTCCATTCCTTCTACGCAACCGGGCGGACCGACCTTGCCTGGAACCTGGGCGGCTTGACCGAACTCGATGATGTCGGCGCCTTGTGGCTAGTGCGCAAGGCCGGTGGGACGGGCCTGTCGGCAATACCAGCGCAATTCGACATAATCCTCGCACAGGCACAGCGCGCCCTCACCGTCAGCCATCGTCAGGCACCGAAACCCGACCTGCTTTACCCGTTTGTCTTGCTGGGGCAGGTCGGACTGCACGTGCTTGACCACCTGCGCTTTGGCATCGGCCTGTTAGGCCAAGTGGTGCTGGACCTGGCGCATACCCTGCGCCGGCCGGGCGAATTCCCCTGGCGCGAAATTTCAGCCAACATCTTTCGCTCGGGCGTGACTGCCCTGCCGGTGACCATGCTGGTGGGCTTCCTCGTCGGCGTGGTGCTGACCTATTTGTCGGCGCTGCAGCTCAAAAGCTATGGCGCCGACCTCTTGGTCATCAATATTGTTTCGGTGGGCGTGGCGCGCGAACTGGGCCCCATGCTCGCATCCATCATCGCCGCCGGCCGCTCCGGTTCGACCATGACCGCACAGCTTGGCGTGATGCGCGTGACCGAGGAAATCGAAGCCTTGCAGGTTATGGGCATATCAATCACCGAGCGGCTGGTCCTGCCAAAGCTGATCGGCCTCGCCCTGGCCATGCCGCTGGTAAGTTTTGCGACCAACGTGGCGGCCCTGGCCGGCGGCATGCTGGCAGCCAAGATGGTGCTTGGCATACAGTTCGGCGCCTTTCTTGAGGCGCTGCCGCGTGTGCTCGATGTGGCGCATTTCTGGATAGGCATAGGCAAATCCATGGTATTCGGCTTTGCCGTGGCCTTTGTCGCCTGCCACTACGGCCTGCGCATCCGCCCCAATACAGAAAGCCTGGGCGCAGGGGTGACCCGCTCGGTTGTGGCTGCGATCACCGCAGTCATCCTGCTTGACGCCATTTTTGCCATTTTGCTGAGGAACATACCGTGAGTCTCGGCCTACATGAACCGGCGGTTCCAGGCACGCTCGAAACGCCGGACCTGGTCATCGACATACGCGGCCTGCGCAATGAAGTCGCCGGCACCGTATTGCACCAGCATCTTGATTTTTCGGTCCGCCGCGACGAAGTCATGACACTGGTGGGTGGATCGGGCAGCGGTAAGACGCAGCTCTTGCGCATCATCATCGGCTTGAAGGCGCCGGCCGCCGGAACAGTGCATGTGATGGGCGTATCCCTGAGCTCAGGCAACATGGGGCAGGCGCGCGCAGCACGCCAGCGCATGGGCATGCTATTCCAGAACGGCGCCCTCTTTAGCGCCTTCAACGTCTTTGACAACATCGCCTTCCCCTTGCGCGAGCGCGGTGGCCTCGACGAGGACACCATCCGCGCGGTGGTGTTCACCAAGCTCGAACAGGTTGAACTCGAACCGCACCACGCCGCGCTGTTGCCGGCCAACCTGTCAGGCGGTATGGTCAAGCGCGTGGCGCTGGCGCGGGCACTCGCCCTGTCCCCGGAACTGCTGATTCTCGATGAACCGACCGCCGGCCTCGACCCGGACCGCTCCGAATCGTTTGTGCGCCTGATCAAAATGCTGCGCCTGCAACACCGCTTTGCCGTGCTGATGGTCACCCACGACCTGGACACCTTGTACGACCTTTCCGACCGCATCGCCGTTCTGGCGGATCAACATATAATAGCCTGCGGGCCTCTGGCCGAGGTGCGGCAGCTACCGCATCGATTTGTGCAAAACTTTTTCGGAGGGGACCGCGCGCTGCGCGCTTTTGACGGCGTGGCGATAGTTTGATCATGGAAAACCGCTCGTTTGCACTTGCCACAGGATTGTTTCTCGCCGGGCTCATTTTTTCCGCCATCGGCGTCGGCTACTGGCTGGGCGGCTCCTCGCTTGAGCGCACCCCCTATCGTGTCGTCACGACCAAACCGGTCACCGGACTCAACCTGCAAGGCCTGGTTCGCTACCGCGGCATTGGCGTCGGTCGTGTTGTTGGCATTGAACTTGATCAAAAAGACCCACGCCGCATCCTCATAAACATCGAGGTCAATGCCGACATTCCGCTGACACGCGGCACCTACGCCCAGCTCGGCCAGGAGGGTATCACCGGCATTGCCTACGTCCACCTGCTCGATGATCGCAGCAACACCGGGTCGCTGCCCCCCGGAGGAGATGGCATTGGCGAAATCGCCATGCGCAGCTCGGCACTGGATGATATTTTCGAAACCGCGGCGGCGCTGGGCAAGGATGCGCATGCGCTGGTGACAAACATGAACAGCGTGCTAAACACTGAAAACCGGGCACAGATTG
>CAMDRY010000295.1 GCA_945906975.1 Bordetella parapertussis
AATGCTCCGCCACCCATGTCGACCATCATCTTTGCCTGCTGGCCCACCCACAGAAGGTAACTACTCGACGCGCGGGTCGGATTGATCGCCGGTCCGCCCGAACCGAGGATCTGCACCGTCACCGGATTGCCGGTGCAGCTTTGCGCCAACACACTGCTGGGGATGGCGAGTACACCAAGAAGGGCAAGCACTGCGGAACGTTTCATGCGCATTTCTCCAGTTTTAGAAAAACTTAGTGTGACTGCTTTGCGCGCCGTCTGTGACGCACCAACGCTAATCCGCGCTTTTGCCCAAGCGCCCGCGTATTTCCGGCGAATCTGCCGCATAACGATAGGCGCGGAACACCGCATTGGAGCCGGCACCGCTCTGCACGTCATCGGGAACGAAGAACGGATTGATGTAATTCCAAAGCATCTCGCCCTGCGGCGTGACTTCGAATATTCGTCCCCAGGCACCCTCGCAGATCAGCGTGTTACCCGAAACGAGGCGCTGAGCGCCACTAATGTAGTTGCTGAAAAAGATGTGTGGCGGAGTGGTTTTGTATTCCCATACGGTCTTTTTTGTTTTCGGGTCGATTTCAAGAACGCGTGATCCGGTCTGCGGGCCGCCACCGCCGGTGTGTTCGCCATTGGCGAACAAGGTGATATTGCCGTTGTCCAGCATTTGCACATCATGCTGATGGCCGAACTTGATATCCATCATTTCCCACTTGAAGCGTCGCGTGGCGCGGTCGATCCAGGCAATAAGGTGGTTGGTGCGCCAGCTCACCAGGAAACCACCATCCGGGGTCGGACAAATGGCATTGGGGTGCGCATACTCAGCGCGCCTGCAGATCGGGCACAACGGGTACTTTTCGATTTCCATGTCAGTTTGCGCATGCCATTCCCAGGCGGTCTCGCCAGCGGGCGTGACCTCGCGAATGTAATCGCCGTAAATCTGGCCGTCGTGCTCCGTGCCAGCGCGCCCGCCGCCGACACGAGCCGAAGTTTCCTTCGACCACAACTCCCAGGCAAGATAGACCGTATTGCCATTGGCGCAACGACGGAAGTCGTGGTGCTGCGCATGATCGATGTACTGCCAAACCAATTTTCCGTTCCAATCGAGCTCACACAGCATTCCGCCCTTTGCGTTGAGGCCCGGCGGCCCTTCTTCGGTTTGTAACGCAGCCAGCAAATTGCCGTTGGGCAGCAGGTAGGTGTAGTTGCCAGGTTGGGCGGGAAGAGCCCATTCGTGCACCACCTCGCCGCGCATGTTGAGGATGAGTGTTTTCTTTTGCAACAGCGGAGAAAACAGCGTGAAGCCTGATGTCGCGCGATTCTTGTCAAATCGGGTCAAGCCGGTTTTTTCGTAGAGCATCGTGCACCTTTCTTAGAGCCTGTTCCGTAATCCGCTATCACCATGTCGCGCCAGATTCTTTGCAGACTTTCCTGATTTCCGCCATCGATTCCTGGCAAGCCGGCGGATAACGATTGGGTTCGCGCTGGGAATGTGCTTTCCAATGAGTTCAAGATATCCGCTGCACGAGGCTGCCCAGGCAACGCGAGGCGCCATTCTCATGCCGCAAGAAGGAACTGGCAATGGATATGCCCAGAAGGCATAGGCTGGGGAAAATTGGTATTTCGGGGGTGGCACCCGGTGCGGCTAGACTGCTTGCCAGCACCTTGCGTAGCATCATCGGATCAGTTGCGCCGCCTCGTTTGTTTCCGGGTGATCCTCTTCAAGTATTCAATGAAATCGCGTATTGCCGGAGTCGTCTCACGCTCGCGAAGCATGATGACTGAATTCGGTCCGAATACTGAAGGCAGCTTCACCGGAAGTATCGCAACCAGCTTCTCCGATACATAGTGTTTGGCGTTGGCATAGGGGCAGATCTTTGGATATCGCGGGCTGACCTGGTGTGCAACTCGGCCGCGGCCCGGCCAAAGCTGCGGATGCGTTCGATCGCAATCAACACGGTAAGATGCCGCAATTTCAAGCGGCTGTTCGCGAACCAGTCCGCACGCGCGTGGCGCGACTTTGAACGCGTTGCCGTCGAGCGCTTCATGTTCGGTGGCCGCCCCGGTCAGATCGTTTGAGTGTCAACACCGAAAAGGCGGCACCAATGAAAATTTTTAACCTCCACCACGTCAACATCCAGACCGCAAAACTGGAGGAGACCAAGCAGTTCTACATCGATTTGCTGGGCTTGAAGGTTGGACCAAGACCAAGCTTTCCGACTACCGGCTATTTTCTCTATCACGGTGACGATCCGATCATTCACCTGCTGGAGGAAAAATCGCAACGGCAGGAGGATTTGACTGGTGCCAATCGGGTTGATCACTTCGGCATCATGGCCCGGGGGTTGGAAGAAACCCGCGCGCGCCTCAAGACAGGCAACTTCAAGTTCAAGGAAGCACGCGGCGTTGCCAACGATCGCATTTTCCGCCTGTTTGTCGAAGACCCGAACGGCGCCGTGGTGGAACTCGCCTTCCTGATGGACGCAACCGGCAGGGAGGAGGAAGCCAATCCACCGGACCGATGGTGGCTAGGCTGCCCGCTGTATTCCTCGCGCGAATAGGAAATCCCCTTTCTCCGCCATACCGAACCTGCAACACAAAGAACAAGGAATCCCATGGCAGCCACCAGGTTTCTCAAGTTACTCATCGTCGCAATGCCTTTATGCGTCAATGCGTTTGGACAAAGCTATCCGGTGAAGCCGGTACGCGCGATTCTTCCCGCCGGTACCGGAACCCCTACCGACCTCACCGGGCGCGCCATCGGCCAGGCCATTGCACCGCATCTTGGTCAGCAGATCATCATCGAGAATCGCGTCGGCGCCAACGGCATCATCGGCATGGAGGCCTGCATGAAGTCCGCGCCCGACGGTTACACACTGTGTCTGGTGGCCAACGCGCAAATTGGATTGAATCCCTTTGTGTACGCCAAACTGCCCTATGACCCGATTCGCGATTATTTGGCTGTCATCCAGACCGGCTCAATCCACAATGCCCTTTCGGTCAATGCCTCGCTACCCGTGAATACGCTCAAGGAGTTCATTGCCTATGCGAAAACTCGCCCCGGAGATCTCAATTGGGCATCCTGGGGCATCGGCAGCCCGAGCCATCTGTCGCTGGCCTGGCTGGAGGCCCATACCGGTACAAAGTTCACCCACGTGCTCTACAAGGAACCAAGCATGGCGTGGCTGGCGACGCAAATCGGTGAATCGCATGCCATCACCAACCCGACCGGTATGACAGCGCAAATGGTGAAAGCGGGAAAGTTAAAGGCGCTGGCGGTTGGCGGCACCCATCGCTCCTCCTTTCTGCCCGACGTGCCCACCTTCTCGGAGGAAGGTCTGGACTTTACCTATCGGGGCTGGAATGGCTTCCTCGTTCCGATCGGCACCTCGCGCGAAATCATCCTGCGCGTCAACGCGGCTTTGAACGCCCTGCTTGCCGACAAGACGTTTGTCTCCAAGTCGTTGCTTCCGCTGAGCGTCGAGCCGGCCGGCGGCAGCCCCGAGGACTTCGCCGCATTCATCCGTCAGGAAATGAAACGCGGCCAGGAGTTGGTGCGGCTCGCCAATATCAAGCCGCAGTAGTATCTCTGTCCCATTAAACATAAACCGCTAAGGAGGGTCTGCAAAAGGGGGCCTGCCCCCCCCCTTTAGATCCCCAAAGTCAGATTAAAGCATTAAGCGTTATTGTTCGAAATTGGCACTTCCGCACTGCTTCCCTAACAGCATGGAAAATCTGTCGTCCTTCGGCGCAGTGATGTTCATTCAGGATTGACGCCAATCTTCTTCAACATGCCGTCCCAGTGCGACGCCTCGTCCTCGACGATTTTTGCGGTCTCACGGCTTCCCAGGTGGGTCACCTGCAAACCGACTTTCTGGATGGTGGCCACAACCTCCGGCACCACCAGAATTTTGCGCAGCTCATTTTCGTAACACGGCACCACATCGGGTGGCGTGCCGCCGGTGGTCCAGACGGCGTTCCAGGTCGCCACCACAAAATCCGGCAGTCCGGATTCGATCAGGGTCGGCACGTTGGGAATCAGCGCTTCGCGGTTACGCGAGGCCACCCCCAGCACCCGGTATTTGCCTGACTGGATCAGCGCCAGCGAATCCTGCAGATTGTCAAAATTGATATCCACCTGCCCGGACTACATGGCCGGCACCGAATCGCCGCTGCCCTTGAACGGGATGTGCACGATCTCGGTGCCGGTGAGAAGTTTGAACGTTTCCGCGGTCATATGCGGTGTCGATCCAGTGCCCAAGTATGCATAGTTGAACTTGCATGCGATTAAAGGCTGGCGCCAATTTCTTTGCACACCTTCCTAATCTCTGTGATCAGTTCCCGGCAAGCGGGCGGATAGCGATTAGGTTCGCGCTGAGTCAGTACCACCGCGGTTGAAAAAAGCGCTGCGTCGATGGTCAGTTCCTTGAGCTCTTTTTGTCGCAGTTCATGCTTGATGAGTGCGCGCGGCAATAGCGCAACCAGATCGCGTTGCAGCACCAGCGCGACGATCGTCGCGGAGGTCGTGGAATAGGCTTGTATGGAACTATGGGGCGGGGTTAGCGCATGCTGCAGAAAGACGTTGTCCAGGCGCGCGCGCGCCAGGGTGCCATTTCGCGGTGTTACCCAGCGGGCCCCGGCCAGGTCCGCAAGCGTCGGCTTTTTCTTGCGCGCCAGAGGGTGGCGGTTGCGCACCGCGAC
>CAMDRY010000296.1 GCA_945906975.1 Bordetella parapertussis
TGATCCTTGCATTCCAGGCGTCGCTGAAACACGTTCCGCCGATCCCGGCGGGTGCCCCGGACGATTTCGTGCCAACTCTGCTCGATACCAGAAAGGCGGCGAGATGAAGATTGCAATATTGTTGGCAGGCCTTTGCCTGACAGTCGGCGTGGCGCGGGCCGATGACGTACGCGACACCGCTTGCAAAACAACTGCGGAATGCATTGCGGAGGCCAATCGCCTTCGTGGCGTGAGCACGCGTGACGAGACCAGCGCCATGGCGCGTGTGCAGGATCAGTTCTACTGGATGAACCGCATCAACATGGCCTCGACGGTGATGTTGATAGAAAAGGGCATCATCCCCGCGCCAATGGTCAAACCCGTTGCCGAGGGTGTGCGCTATGCGATCGTTCAGGCGACGCAACCTGGTGGAAAGCGCCCAGTGGACGTGTTGCAACTGGAGCGCATCATTTCGGAAAAATCCGGCCCCGAAGCGACGCTGGTGCATACCGGCCGCAGCCGCCAGGACATGAACGCCGCGATTCGTGCGATGCGCCTGCGCCGCGCAGTGCTCGATACCGCGGAGGTGTTGATTTCCACGCGGGCGCAACTCATCGACATCGCCGACAGGCACACCGAAACTTTTGTGCCCGCCTATACCAATGGCGTGCAGGCGCAGCCCATCACCTACGGCCACTATCTTATGGCGTTCGCCGATTCATTCGCCCGCGATGCACAACGCCTGCGCGACCTCTATCCGCGACTTAATCTCAGCCCGATGGGCACCGCGGTGCTGGCCAATTCGAGCTGGCCCCTGGACCGTCCGCGCCTGGCCGATCTGCTCGGGTTCGATGGTCTGGTGGTCAATTCTTTTGACTCGAGCCAGGTGATCAGCATGGACGTGCCGCTGGAGGCCGCGGCCATCATGAGTTCGCTGGCCATCCGCATCGGCTCGATGCTGCAAGACATCCATACCCAATACCACCAGAGCAATCCCTGGCTGTTGCTGGATGCCGGCCAGACCTATACCAGCAGCTCGATGCCGCAGAAGGCCAATCCGGGGGTGCTGATGACGGCGCGCGCCAAGGCCTCCGACATCATTGCCGCCAATCAGATGATCCTGCTGCGCAACCACAACGTCACCCCGGGCATGACCGATTACAAAGCCAGCGGCGATGCCTCCCGGATTTTTATCATGAGCGTGGAACTGTTGAACCAGTTCAATGGCGTGATGAAGGGGCTGGCCGTCAATGGCAAGCGCTCCCTGGAGGAACTCAACGGCGACTGGACCACCTCCATGGAACTGGCTGAAACCCTGCAGCGCCTGCATGGCGTTCCGTTCCGCATCGGCCACCACTTTGCCAGCCTGGTGGTGACTCAAGCGAGAAAGAGCAACCTGCTTCCCGACCAGTTTCCCTATCAGGAAGGCGTCAAGCTCTACAGCGAGGCGACACGGCATTACAAGTGGGCGCCGACAAGTTTGCCTATTGACGAGAAGACCTTCAAGGCCACGCTATCCCCGGAGATGATGGTGCGCACCCGCGTCGGCATCGGCGGTCCGCAGCCGGCGGAAGTGCAGCGCATGATCGGGATCGCGCACGAGGTGCTGACGAAGGACCGGGCCTGGGTGGAGGAGCGCAACAACAAACTGCTTGAGGCCGAAGCCCGGCTGAACAGTGCGTTCGCCAGGCATCTTTGACACCCGCGGGTTACGTCGTCCGCGCGGAAATCCGCGACATGACACTCGAACAGCACGGATAACCCGATGAACCCCTGCCCGCAGGGGGGCGGCCAAATCTGCTGGTGATCGTCGCGAGGGGTGAGGTGGTGAGGTCCTCGCCTGCCCGGCACTTGAGTTCCTGAAAAACCGGAAAAACTCCCGGGTAACAACGTGGTGTCGCCGCTCAAGTGCCACCCAGGACCTCAGCCTCGCGCGCTGGGATGCTCCGTCTCAAATGGACACCTTGCCTCTCCAGGGCTGATTGCAGAGCGCCGATATCGACGGCGCGTGGTGCCACGCCCTGTGAAACCGCCAGTGCGGCCGCCGCGCCTGCCGCTTGTCCTGTCTGCCAGCATTGCGGAATCTCGCGCATGAATCCGTGGGAGCTCGGGTCGCAGGAGATGTGCCGACCGCTGGCCAAAAGGCCGTCGAGGCGCTCCGGGACCAACGCGCCGTAGGGAATGGAAATGCTTGGGAACTGCGGCGAGAGCGAAGGGGATATGCCGATTTCATCGGCAAAGGCAACGCCCAGCGGCCATTGTTCGCGCCGGACCGCGGCGACGCCTTTCAGGCGGCGCGAGTGGCGCACGCCCAGTTGCGGCGCGCTCAGGATCATGTAGGCATCGGCGAACCCGGGCGCATTGCGCCGATAATATTCGAGGTGCGCGGTCATGGCGCGGCGCGAACGAATTTCGACTTCGGTCATGTCCTCGATGTCGACCGCGGAAAATCCGGCCTGCCTTGGACCCATGAACAAGGCAACGTCGTTGCGCCAGGAGACGTGCGGTCGTTCGAACATGCCCACCACTTGGCGCCCGCGCTCCAGAAAAGCCGCGTAATCCGCGGGTTTTCCGCTCTTGAAACCGAGCCATTGCTCCATGTCGACGCCGCAGAACAGCCATGCGGTATTGACGCAATGGTGGATGTCGCCCTGCTCGATGTCATTCTCGAATTCGCCGCCGGCGCGCGAGAAGATGTCGCCATCGCCGCTGGCATCGACCACGACACGGGCGCGGATCGCCATGCGCCCCTGCGTGCTGTCGAACACGACACCGCGCACAGCGCCGTCCTCGACGATGGGCATCGATGCCCAAGAGTGGTAGATCAGCTTCACCTTGTGTTCGAGGACCATGTCCTGCGAGAGCAGCTTGAGACTTTCAGGGTCGATGGTGGGCGCCCAGGTCACGACTCCGTGAAAGGCGGAGGCCCGGTTGAACCAGTATTCCTGCAATGCCGGGTCCTTCGAACCCCACAATTTGCGGGGCGGGCCAGCGACGGCGTCTGGGGGCAGGCGATCAAAGATTTCGGATGCGATGCCGCGAATCACCAATTCACCATGCCAGTCGGTCATCCGGTCGATCCAGATCACCAGGCCGCCGGTGGACAGGCCGCCAAGGTGGTTATAGCGCTCCAGCAAAGCGACCTCGGCACCCTCGCGCGCGGCGGCAATCGCCGCCGCCGTTCCCGAGGGGCCGCCACCCACCACCAGCACGTCGCAGCGGTGGAATACCGGCAGTTCTCTCCCGGCTTCATACCAGCTGCCATGGTCCGCCCGCTTGCGGCCGGTGTCCCGGCCATAAATGGCCGTATTGTGGATGTAGGTCTTCGAGGGATCGACGATGGTCACTGTGCGAGCCCCTTTTCTATTCGGGTTGAATGCCGGCCGACTTGATCGCCTTGGCCATTTTCTCGACGTCTTGCCTGACCAGCAGATCCAGTTCGCGCGCGCTCGCGACAAAAGGCTCCTGCCCGAGTGTGGCGAAGCGCTCGCGAAGATCGCCGGCCGCCAGGGATTTGATCAGCGTGTCGCTCAATCTTTGCACCACGGGTGGCGGCATGTTGGCAGGGCCGTGCAGCCCGGTCCAGAAACGGATGGTGACTTCGGGGAAGCCTTCTTCGGCGAAAGTCGACACATTCGGAAGGAGCGGCGATCGCCGCGTCGACAGGATGGCGATCGGTTTCACCTTGTTCGCACGAATCTGAACGACGGATGAGGAGACCGAATCGAACACCATGGAGACGCGTCCTTCAATGACATCCGGAAACGCCAGCGCAGATGTTTTGAAAGGCACGTGCACCATCTGGGCGCCCGCGGTGCCGCGCAGCATTTCCCCCAGCAGGTGACCGAAGCTGCCGACGCCGGAGGAGGCGTAGCTCAGTTTGTCCGGATTCGCCTTGGCGTAGGCGACCAGGCTGCGCGCGTCGTTGAACGGGGCGCCAAGGCCAGCGGTAAGCACGTTCTCCGACTGCGCCACACCGCCGATCGCGGCAAGATCCTTGACGGCGTCAAAAGGCGGCTTTTTCACCATATTCGGCGAAATTGCCATCAACGCCAGGTTGGTCAGTACCAGGGTGTAGCCGTCGGCCGGCGATTTGACGACGACTTCCGTGCCGACCATGCCGCCGGCGCCGCCGCGATTTTCCACCACCATCGACTGCCCGATCACTTCGCCCATTTTTTGCGCAATGGCGCGCCCGACGAGATCGCCGCCGCCGCCGGGGGCGTAAGGAATGACAAACTTGACGGGACGGGACGGGAATGCTTCCTGGGCCGAGGCGCTTGCCGCGGACATTGCCAGCGCGATCGGCAACGCATAAATGAAAGTGCGCATCATGTGCGGGTTCTCCGTGAAAACTGCGGGTTTGAAATTCCAAGCTAATTTAACAAAATGGCAAGCAAACTGGTAGAGGCGCCTCGGGCTGCTGCAAAGAAGCCGCGCAAGACACGGCGCCGAGACATCGGGCCGCGGAAACAGTTTGGACGTTATGCTGCTCGATCGTGCAGCGTGCTCCCGGCGTCAACTAAGGCCTGATAGTCAAATCGAACCCGAGCTGACCGTATGGCGGCAGCTAAATTTCTCCAATGGGCCATGTTTTGGACTGTTAAAAAGCGTACATGATCGATTATGTTCAAATCCTGTGTTTGCCGATACCCGATCCCGGGATTACTGGGTAGGATGGGTGCCAGACGCCTCC
>CAMDRY010000297.1 GCA_945906975.1 Bordetella parapertussis
AGTTCGGCCATAGGAACTGGTTGCCAAGCCCGTTGAGCGCCAGCATTCCGGTGGTCATGGCGGCGACAAAGCCGACGTAGGCGAGCAACACCGGGTCGCGCAGCGCAAAATACAGCAACAGGTTGTAGAAAAGCAATGCGAGCATTGCACCGTAGAAAACACCCAGCAGCACATAAGTTCGCTGGTCGTGGGCGTCCAGCGCGGCCGGCTGCCACAGCGTCAGCGGAACGGTCAGGCTGCCCGAGGACAGGACGCGGACATACACCGTTTGCGTCTGCCCGGGCTCCAGCGTTATCGGGAACACCAGGTTGCGGTGCGGATAAGGGCGCGAGTCAAATGGCTGCAGGTCGCCGGCCGTCTGTTCGCGGTAACTGCCATTGGCACCGGGCGTGAACACGTCGACGCGGTCGAGCGAGGGATAGCCCACCTCGAGCAGCCAGCGCGGCGGGCCCTCTGCGGCCAGCCTAAGGGGCAGCGCGAACCAGTAGGCGGCGTGTGAAAATCCGAAATTCGGGTCGCCGGCCATGCTTATGGCGCGAAACTGCGCGCTGAGCGCCGGATCGGCCATATCCTGTATGCGCAGTTTTCCTGTGGGGTCCTCGAAATAAGATGCTTTGGCCGCGGCGGGAACGGCGCGGGAGAGCGTGTTGAGCAGCAGTGGCTCCTTGCTGCCCGGAGACGCTGCGCCGCCAGAGATTGGCAGCATGGCAAGCGTCGCCATGGCCAGCACGCGCAAGGCCGCGGCAACACCGCCTCGCAGGCGAACAGACCACCGGCCACGGTTCGATGGCTGCATGCCGCGACCGCCGAAAACGCCGGAAAGCCGCGCCAGGTGAGGCTTTCCGGATGGGGGCGTGGTTAAAATCGGCACTGCCTCTTGGCGTCTTAGGCGGCCTTGGCCGGGGTCGCCCGCTGCAGCGCGCGCCACAGCTTGTCCGGCGTCACCGGCATGTCCAGCCTCGCCACCCCGCGCGGACGAACCGCGTTCATGATGGCGTTCATGACCGTCGGCAGCGAACCGGAGGTGCCCGACTCGCCCACGCCTTTTGCGCCGAGGGCATTGGTCTTGGTTGGAACATTGTGCTCGTCGCAGCGGATGCTGGGCATCCAGTCGGCGCGCGGCATGGTGTAGTCGAGAAAACTGGCCGACAGCAACTGTCCGGTCTCCTGGTCGTAGACGGCCTCTTCGCCGAGCACCTGGCCCACGCCCTGCATCACGCCACCGTGCACCTGGCCCTCGATGCTGCTGTGATCGATGGCCGCACCCACATCGTCGACCGTGGTGTAGGAGAGCAGGGCGGTGACACCCGTATGCGGGTCAATTTCAACTTCGGCGATGTGGCAGCCGTTGGGGAAGGTTGCGCCATAGCTGCCCTCGGCGCCGCAGTTGAGCGGATGCCCGTGCGCGCCACCCGCCGGCGCAAGTTTTTGTGCCAGCTCGAGCAGGCCGACCTGCCGGTCGCCCGCATGAAAATAACCGACGCGGTAGGTAACAGCCGCCGCGCTCCCGGCATTGAGGGCGCTCGCCGCATGCGGCATGGCGATGTCGATGATTTTTTGCGCCAGAAGTTGCAGTGCGCTGCCGGCGCCGTAGAGCGAGCGCGAACCGCCCGTGCCGTTGCCCACCAGCGCGGTGTCCGGGTCGCCCTCATGCAGGCTGACGCGTGCGGCGTCAGCGGCCGACAGGCCGAGCTTGTCGGTGACGATGCCGGTGAAGGTGGTCTCGTGCCCCTGGCCGTTGGATTGCGATACGGCAAAGAGGTGTAGGTCGCCATTGGCATTGAAGCGCGCACTCACCTGGTCCTTGGGCGACCATCCCGCGCCGCTGATTTCGAGGAAGGTGGCGATGCCCATGCCGCGCAACATGCCCTTGGCCGCTGACGCCGATCGGCGTGCGGCAAAGCCGTCCCAGTCGGCCAGTTTGAGCGCCTTGTCCATCACCGCGGCGAATTCGCCGCAGTCATAGACCGTGCCGTTGGCTGTTTTGTAAGGCATGGCCTCGGCCGGCACCATGTTGCGACGGCGCAGCGCGAGCGGGTCGAAGCCGTGCTCGTGCGCGGCCTTGTCGACCAGCAACTCGACGGCGCAGGCGATGTCGGGGCGACCGGCGCCGCGATAGGAGGAGACCTGCGCGGCATTGCTGTAGGCGACGCGGCAGTGGCCGTAGAGCGCCGGAACGCGGTAGATGCCACCCATGGTGATGCACAGGCTGCGGCTGCCTATCATCGCGCCAAAGGGCGTGGCGTAGGCGCCGATGTCGGCGCGGTCTTGCCAGCGCATGGCGAGGAAATTACCTTCCTTGTCCAGGGCCAGTTCGCCGGTCAGCGACAATGCACGGCCGTGGTTTTCGGACAAAAACAGTTCCGCACGCAGCGCCACCCATTTCACCGGGCGATTGAGTTTTTTTGCCGCCAGCATCACGGCGAAGTGTTCCGGGTAGACGTGGCTGCGCAGGCCGAAGCTGCCGCCGACATCGCCGGTGACGACACGAATCGCCGTCTCGGGCAGGCCGGTGACCTGCGCGATGTGGGTGCGCATGCCGTTCATGCCCTGGCTTGGCGTGTTCACCACCACCGCGCCGTCTTTCCATTCGGCGAGGAATGCGCGCGGTTCCATCGGCGCGCCGACGATGCGCTGGCTGTCAAAGGTGATCTGGCTGCGCATTGTCGCGCGCGCAAACGCCGCGTCCACCGCGGCGGCATCGCCCGACTCATATTCGAAGGCGAGGTTACCGGGCGCCTCGGCGTGCAATTGCGGCGCGCCGGGGCGTGTTGCCGCCTCGAAGCCGATGGCGGCGGGCAGGTCCTCGTACTCGACCATGATGGCTTCGGCGGCATCCTGCGCCTGCGCTACCGTATCAGCGGCGACAAGGGCGACCGGCTGGCCGACAAAGTGCACGCGTCCCCTGGCGAGGGCCGGCCAGAAGGGCTTGTTCATTTTCATGCCACCGATGCCCTCGAAGGGCACACCGCCTGGCATGGACTGCCAGCCGGCCGCCTCAAGATCGGCCGCAGTGAGGACGCAGTGCACGCCGGGCATGGCAAGCGCGGCGTCGGTGTTGATGGCGACAATGAGCGCGTGCGGGCGGTCTGCGCGCAACACCGCGGCGTGCAATTGTCCGGGCAGGTTGGTGTCGGCGGTGTAGTGGCCGCGGCCGGTAAGCAGGCGTGCGTCCTCGCGGCGTATGGTGTGTCGTGTCATGAGAGGTCGATCAGAGTGTGGGGGTCGCAGGGGGATATGAAAGCGAACTGGCTTGGGCGGGGCGCGCAGCGTGCGGCCTGTGAATAGCGGATTACGAAGGAACCGGCGGCAAAACAGGCAAACGGGCAAACGCCGGCGCTGAGCGGCTATTTTAACGGTAATGGCGCGAATGCCGCGAATGGTGCCTTGAGCGCCCTGTCCGCAAAATCAGCGTGCTTGATGTGTGGTGCGCGGCCAATCTGCGTTATTCTCGCAGCCGTCTTTGTAACAGTAACGCCACATTCCCATGCCAGAAAAATTTCAAATTCGGTCACATCGTGCTTTCGGCCTTGTGCGCCAGTTCTCACCCTGCGCCAGCGCGCGCGGGCGCAGCTGATGGCCGCCGGTCGCGAGTGGGCGTTCTCGTCCGCAATGCAGCCCAAGGCGGACGAACTGGGCTACGACCTGGATGTCGCGCTCGATGCCATGGTGTTGCTGCGGGCCGAGGTGCCGGCCGATGCGTTCACCGCCGGTGTGCTGGGCACCGAGCGCTCCGGCTACGGTGTGGTCATCGGGCCCGATGGGCTGGTGCTGACCGTAGGCTACCTCATCACCGAGGCGACCACGGTCTGGATCACCACGCAGCGCGGCCAGGTTGTGGCAGGCCACCCGCTCGGTTACGACCAGGCCACCGGCCTGGGGCTGGTGCAGCCGCTCGGGCGGCTCGATGCCACGCCGCTCAAACGCGGTTTCTCCGCCAGCTGCATGCCCGGCGATGAAGTGGTCATGGCCGGGCACGGCGGACGCAGCCATGCGCTGGCGGCACGCGTCAGCGACAAGCGCGAATTCGCCGGCGCCTGGGAGTACGTGCTCGATGAGGCGATCTTCACTTCGCCGGCGCATCCGCAGTGGGGCGGGGCCGCGCTTATCGACGAGCACGGCCTGTTGTGCGGCATCGGCTCGCTGCTGCTGCAAGAGGGCGAGGCAGGCAAATCGACCCAGGGAAACATGGTCGTACCCATTGACCTGCTCGAACCGATACTCGATGACATGCTTAAATTTGGCCGTCCGCGGCGTCCGCCGCGCCCCTGGCTGGGCCTTTACGCCGCCGAATCAAACGGGCAATTGCTGGTGACCGGGCTGGCCGCCGGCGGGCCGGCCGAGCGCGACCGCGTGCAGGCGGGCGACCTGTTGATTGAGGTCGCCGGTGAGCGGGTGAAGGGACAGGCGGATTTTTTTCGCAAGGTCTGGCAACTCGGCGCGGCCGGCGTGCAGGTGCCCCTGACGGTGGGGCGTGCCGGCGATGTGCTGCGCCTGTCGGTGCGCTCCGGCGACCGGCAGGACTTTCTCAAAAAGCCTTACTTACACTAGTGGCGTCAGGCGGCGCGACCCGCGCTACGCCACTGCACCAGCAGCGCCAGCACCGGTGCGCAGACGATGATGCCGCACACCGCGAGCCAGCCCGATTGTGCCAGCGCCATACTCGC
>CAMDRY010000298.1 GCA_945906975.1 Bordetella parapertussis
ATGAGCACAAACAAGAACACGATGAAAGTATTGCAACCGCCAGGCTGGACCAAGCCCCGCGGCTACGCCAATGGCATCGCCGCCAGGGGCACGCAAGTGTTCATCTCCGGACAGATCGGCTGGGATGCCGAATGCAAATTTGTATCGGATGATTTTGCCGCGCAGGCGAAGCAGGCGCTCGCCAATATCGTCGCCGTGCTGGCCGAGGCCGGCGGCAAGCCCGAACACATCACACGCATGACCTGGTACGTGGTCGACAAGCGCGAGTACGTCGGCGCATACAAGGCGATCGGCGAGGCCTACCGTGAAATCATAGGTCGTAACTTCCCGGCGATGAGCGCGGTGCAGGTGGTGGCGCTGATCGAAGACCGCGCCAAGGTCGAGATCGAAGCGACCGCGGTGGTGCCGGACTGAGCGCGCACGCACAGCGGTTCATCGAAACGATAGCTGGAAACCCGCGCCTGGAGCGGGTTTCCAGCTTATTGTGCGGATAATAACCAATAAATTGATGTCATTGCGAGTCCGCCTCCGGGGATAAACTCCGCGAAGCAATCTTGCCGCTGTCGTGGTGTCTTTGCAATTTCACGAGATTGCTTTGTCGCTTCGCTCCTCGCAATGACGGGTGATATTGGGCTCACAGCCAGGGCTTGGCCCAGCCCAATCCGTCTGAAGTCTTGCCGCGCGGGCGGTACTCGCAACCGACCCAACCCTCATAGCCCAGTTCATCCATCAGGCCGAACAGATAGGGATAGTTGATCTCGCCGATGTCCGGCTCTTGGCGCGCTGGCACGCCGGCGATCTGGATGTGACCGACACCGGCGATGTATTGTTTCATTTTCATCGCCAGGTCGCCCTCGACGATCTGGCAGTGATAGAGGTCGAACTGCACCTTCAGGTTGGCCGCTCCGACCTCGGCGCAAATGGCATGGGCCTCATCCTGGCGGTTGAGGAAAAATCCGGGAATGTCGCGCGTGTTGATCGGCTCGATCACGACGGTGATGCCCAGCGTCGCGGCTTCCTTTGCCGCATAGGCGAGGTTCTTCAGGTAGGCCTCACGGTGGCGCGCCCTGTCCTGCTCGGGCTTGATCAGGCCGGCCATCACATGCAGGCGCGTGTTGCCCAGCACCGCCGCGTACTCGAGTGCGGTGGCGATGCTTTGCTTGAACTCGTCCTCGCGCCCCGGCAGCGAGGCAATGCCGCGCTCCCCGCCGGCCCAACTTCCGGGCGGCCCGTTGAATAGCGCCAGCGTGAGGCCGTTGGCGTCGAGGCGCCGCCTGATCTGCGCGGCGGGCACCTCGTAGGGGAACAGGAACTCCACAGCCTTGAACCCGTCCTTTGCCGCGGCATCAAAGCGGTCGAGAAAGGCGTGCTCCTGGTACATCATCGAGGTGTTGGCGGCGAGTTTTGGCATTAATTTCTCCTGCTATGTTGTCATTGCGAGCCGCTTTAGCGGCGAAGCAATCTTGTGGCATGTGCGTCGTGTGATCAGTGAGATTGCGTCGTCCCCTGCGGGGATTTCCTTCGGGGCATCGCTGCGCTCCTCGCAATGACCCGCAACTTTTCGTTACGGCAAACTATCCGGCCGGGTGGCGTTGCTTGATGTCGGCAACCTGCTCGCAACTCAGGCAGCGCACTTTGCGCCCCTGCAACAGCAAATACAATTTCGCCGTGGCCTCGAGCTCCTCCACCGCATCGGCCGCGGCCGACAGACTGGAGCCGGCGACCACCGGGCCGTGGTTGGCCAGCAGCATGGCGTGGTGCTTGCCGGCAAAGCCGCGCACGGCATCGGCGAGCTTCATGTCACCGGGCGCGTAATAGGGCACCAAGGGCAGGCTGCCGATGCGCATGACGTAGTAGGCGGTGATGGGCGGCAGCACATCGGCCGGGTCCACGTCCTCGAGCACCGACACCGCAACCGAATGCGTCGAGTGCAGGTGGATGACGGCCTGGCTTTTTGCCCGCTCCTGGTACATCGCCAGGTGCAGGAAGTTCTCCTTCGACGGCGCGTCGCCGGAAATGAGCTTGCCGCTCCAGTCAAGTTTGGACAGGCGCGCCGGGTCGAGGCGGCCCAGATTGGAGCCCGTGGGTGTGAGCAGCCAGCCATCGGCGCAGCGCGCGCTGATGTTGCCGGTCGAGCCGTGGGTCAGGCCGCGGTCGAAGATCGAGCGGCCGAGCTCGCAGATGTGTTCGCGCAAACTGCTCTCGGTGCTTTCGGTGTTTCCGGTGTTTGCGTTCATGGTCATCCCGTCTTTGTTTGGACTTTCAATGCAAATGCGCGAATGCCTTGCTGAAAAAATCCACCGTGCCAAAATTGCCCGACTTGAGCGCGAGCAGCATAGGCTTGCCACCGACCGTCGCCGTCCATGGCACGCCCGGATCAATTTGCGGACCGATGCGCAATGCCCTCACGCCCAGCGCCTGCACCACGGCACCCGAGGTCTCGCCCCCGGCCACGATCATGCGGCTGACACCGGCGTCGACGAGGCCGCGCGCGATGGCGGCAATGGCCTGCTCGACCATCGCACCGGCGTCGGCGACGCCCAGTGCGGCCTGCACCGCCTTGACCGCGTGCGACTCGGCGGTGGAATAGACCAGCAGCGGGCCTTTGCCCGCAGCCAACAAGGCTTGGGCCCAGGCGAGCGCGCGCGCCACCTCGGGTTCGCCGGCGGCCAGCTTGAGCGGGTCAAGCAAATAGGCGGCGCCGCCGCCACGTATGAAGTGGGCGACTTGCGCATTGGTCGCAACCGAACAGCTGCCCGACACAATCGCCTCATGTCCGGCCAGGGACGGCAGGGCCGATGCGCTGGTGCTCTCGCGCAGCAGACCTGCCGCGGCAAAATTTTGCGGCAAGCCGATCGCCACGCCCGAGCCCGCGGTCAGCAGCGGCATGGCGGCGAACGCCTTGCCCATGCGCGTCAGGTCATCGTTATTGATGGCGTCGACAACGGCGATGCACACCCCTTCGGCCTTGAGCACCGCGATGCGCCCGGCGATGGCCGCGTGCCCGCGCGCCACCGTCTCGTAATCGATCAACCCGACCTTGCCTTTGCTTTGCGCCTGCAGCACCCGCACCAGGTTGGCATCGGTCATAGGCGTGAGCGGATGGTTTTGCATGCCCGACTCATTGAGCAGCACGTCGCCGGCAAACAGGTAACCCTTGAACACCGTGCGCTTGTTCTCGGGAAAGGCCGGACAGGCGATGGTGAAGTCGGTGCCCAGCGCACCCATCAGCGCCTCGGTCACCGGCCCGATGTTGCCCAGCGCCGTCGAGTCAAAGGTCGAGCAGTATTTAAAATAGAACTGCCGGCAGCCCTGGGCACGCAACCACGCCAGCGCGGCCAGCGACTGCGCGACGGCATCGGCCGCCGCTATGGTGCGCGACTTGAGCGCCACCACCACGGCGTCGACCTCATCGGCCATTGCGCTTGAGGGCACGCCTATGGTCTGCACCGTGCGCATGCCACCGCGCACGAGGTTGTTGGCGAGATCCGTGGCGCCGGTGAAATCATCGGCAATGCAGCCCAGCAATATGCTCATGTCCTTGCGACAAGGGGCTAGCCCCCTGCCCTCCCCGAATTGGTTGTGCGCGCGACCATTGCAGATCGCCCGCGTTTGGCCCGATTGTTTTTCCGCATCATACCGCGCCGCCGTGTGCCGCCTGCCCCGGGAAGCAGCCAGATGTGCGAACGCACTGTTATTGACCAGACAAATACGGCATCGCATCATTAAAATGCGAGATGCACAGGAAAATTTAATTGCAAACGCACTTAAATATGGCTAATGTAAATGCATAGCCGACACCAACCGCCCCGCCTTCAAGCTCGACAGCCACACCTTTTACTGGCTGACCCAGGTGGTCGGCGCGCGTGACCGCGAACTGGCCGCGGCGCTCAAAGCCCATCAGCTGCGCGTGCCCGAATGGCGCACCCTCGCCGCGCTCTACAGCCGCCAGCGCTGCTCCATGAGCGAACTATCGGATGCCACCACCATAGACCGCACCACGCTCACCCGCACCGTGGATCGCATGGTCCGCTCAGGCTGGCTGTCCCGGCTTGCCGATGACACCGACATGCGCATCACGCGGCTGTCGCTGACAGCCGAGGGGCGCAAGCTGTTTTCGCGCATCTGGCCGGACGCCGAACGCATAGACACCATCGCCCGCGCCGGACTGCCCGAAGGCGCGGCCGAAATGCTGCGCTGGACGCTGCAGCAGATGAAGCAAAACCTGGACGCCGGCGTGACGGCGGCCGACACACCGACATCAACGAAATCGGGCAACGGCGCAAAGCAGCGCGCCGCCTGAGCAACGACCTCATTACCCAACCGCACACCGCAAGGAGGCGCCATGCTGCACGAGAAAATACCCAACCTGGCCAAACTGGTCGAGGCAGACCGCGTTCATCGCGCCTGCTATGTCGACCAGGATATTTTCGATCTCGAGATCAAGCACATCTACGAGAAGACCTGGATTTACTGCGGACATGAAACGCAGATCCCCAAGGTCGGCGACTACTGGACCTTCCAGATCGGCCGCCAGCCCATGCTCATGGTGCGCGGCGACAACAACAAGATCAGCGTGCTCTACAACCGCTGCCCGCACCGCGGCGTGCAGGTCTGCGGCAGCCATCACGGCAATGCCGGGGAC
>CAMDRY010000299.1 GCA_945906975.1 Bordetella parapertussis
GCCAAACAAGATCGAGCCCCTGCCCTACGTCAAGGATCTGCAAAGCCTCGCCTTTCGTCCCGAGGGCCGCGGTTATTCGGGCGGCCTGGTCAATTCCGACCAGACTCGCGGCTACAACTTCGAGGTCGACCACGGGTATTTCGAAAACATTGTGTGGCCGGCGCTGGCCCACCGCTTTGCCGCATTCGAGGCCTGTCGCTGCCTGCGCACCTGGTCAGGCCTGTACGAGCAGAACGAGCTCGACGGCAACCCGGTCATCGGCGCGGGCGTGCTGCCCAATTTTTTCGTCGCCGCCGGGTTTTCCGGGCACGGCATGATGCACGCGCCGGCCGCCGGTCGGGCCGTTGCTGAACTCATCGCGCACGGGCGCTTTGAAACACTGGACCTCTCGCGCCTGGGCTACGGACGCATCAGCGCCAACAAAGCCTACCCGGAACGCGGCATCATCTAGCCCGACCGCACAGGCACACCCTTGGGCCGCATTACCAAGCGCGAAGGCGCTATGGAACCGGACTCAGCTTGACATGTCAGGCGCCGCAGCCGCGCCCAATGCCACCGAAATACGCCGCGTCGCGACGAGCAGGGCTTCACGCGCTGCGGCAAACTTGACGCGCACATCGCGTTGTTTCAGATAAGGCACGGTCAATGACGCGACCGCACCCTCGCCATGATCGAAAATCGGCGCGCACATATCAACGATGCCCGTCGCCGTGTCGCTCTCGCCCGCGTAGTACCCGTCGCGGGCAATCATGGCCAGTTCCTCGCGCACTTTCCTGATCGACATGCTGCCGCGGCTGTTCGCGGCAAATTCCGCGATCAATTCGTCCTGCACCGCCGGTGACTGGAAAGCCGACAGCACGCGCGAGGCCGCACGGTCCGGCAAAAAAGGGAAATTCGCCCCCAGTCGCAAGCCAAACCCCATGGGCTCGGGACTGTCGACCTGAGCCACCACAAGAATGCGGCGCGCAAAGTGAATCACCAAGTGCGTCGATTGGCGCGTGGTTTGCGCCAACTCCTGCATGACGGGCAGCGCCACGGTCAGCAGGCGCTTGAGCGGCGGGTGACGGTGCGCCAACTCAAACAAGCGCAGCGACAGCCGGTAGTTACCATCGGCATCGCGAACGAGATAGCCGCGTCGATCCAGCACCGAGAGCATGCGAAAGATTTCGTTGGCCGAGCGCCCGAGGCGCTGGGCGATAACCACCTGCGTGAGTCCCGCGGACTCGGCGGCGAGCAGTTCGAGAATATCGAGCCCCTTTTCCAGCGCCGGCGCGGTGTACGCGGCTGCCGATTCGGTGTTGGCCCGGGCGGCGAAAAGGCGTGGCGGTTTGGAGGCAGATTTCATCGTTGACGTGATTAATTTTACATGCGAAACTTAAATTCATTGATAAATTAACATAAAACTAAGACCAAGGCGACGGAGGACGGATGGGCAACATGCTCGAGCAGCGCGACAGCCTGCCGCCATCGCAGATAGCAAGCTACCGCGCGCGCGGCATCCTGCACCCATTACGCGCGCTCCCCGGCGAGGAAGCAGACGCGCTGCAGGCGCGCTTCGAGGCCAACGCCGGACTTATCAAGGGCCGCAACAACATCAAACCCCATCTGCTGTTCACCTGGCTCGATGCCCTGGTGCGTGATGCGCGTATTCTCGACCGGGTCGAGAGCCTGCTCGGCCCCAACCTGATGTGCTGGAGCTCCCAGTTCTTCGCCAAACCGGCCGGCGATGCTGCTTATGTGAGCTGGCACCAGGACGCAACCTACTGGGGCCTCTCGTCCAACGACGTACTGACGGCCTGGATAGCACTGACGCCAAGCACGCCAGAATCGGGTTGCATGCAGGTGGTGAACGGAAGCCATCACCAGCAAGTGGCCCACGAAGACCACTTCGATGAGGCAAACCTGCTGTCCCGCGGCCAGGAGATCGCCGTCAAGGTCGAACCGGCCGACATCGTCAACGTCGCGTTGCAGCCCGGAGAAATGTCCCTGCACCACGTGCTGCTGTTCCACGGATCACAGCCCAACCGCGCGCCGTATCCACGGGTGGGGTATGCCATACGCTATGCCGCGACCCACGTGCGCCAACTCGGGCCCATACGCGACAGCGCGCTGCTGGTCCGGGGCCGCGACGAGTACGGCTATGGCGATGCCGAAAAGCCGCCCGAGGCTGACATGCATCCGGACGCCAAGTCCCGCCACGGCATGATCATCAACAACAAAATAAAAGTCTTGTACGCCGGCGCCACGACGCACGGCAAGCTCGACGCCGACGGCAAACAGGGCTGACGCGGCCCACATGCCACTCACCGCCGTCATCGTCGGGATCACGCACTGGCATGCGCCGCGCTATGCGCACTTCCTCGCCGCGCGTGGTGTCCGATTGGCCGGCGCCTCTGATGCGTACCCGCAGGCGGGCGCCGCCACTGCAGCCAAACACAAGGTCGATTTCTTCCCCGATACCGCGCAGTTGCTGGACAGGACAAAGCCGGACATCGCCATCTTGCTGCCGCGCCACGACCTCGCGGCCAGGGAAATCGCCACGGTGGCCGAGCGCCGCATCCCCATGCTTATCGAAAAGCCCATGGGCCGTAACGCCGCCGAAGCAGCCGCATCAGCCGCAGCCGTGCGCCGCGCCGGCGTGTTCGCCTCGGTCTGCTTTCCAAACCGTCACCTGGCCATCTGGGACGCCTACCGCAAACTCGTCGCCGAGGACGCGCTCGGCACGGTGATGCACGCGCACTTTCGAACCATCAACGGGCCGCCATCGCGCTACCTCGACTACGGCGTGCCCTGGATGCTCGACGCCGCCATATCCGGCGGCGGCGTACTGCGCAACCTCGGCATACACGGGGCCGATGCCATCGCGATGCTGGCCAAGGGCAGACCGCTATCCCTGGTCGGGGGCCACACCAGCAACATCGGCTACGGCGGCGCGACGGAGGATTTCGCCGCCGGCATTTTCGCCACCGACGACGGCTTTGTCGCCACCATGGAGGCGGGCTACACTTATGCCAACATGCAGGAAGGTGGCGACTACGAATGGCGTATCGCCGCACGCGGTGCCTACCTGCACGAATGCAACGGCAGACTGCGCATTCACAAACGTGGCGGAGCGCTTGAGGAACGCGCAGTCACGACACCCCACGTCGCCTACGGGCTGATGGTCAACGCGGCGCTAGACGCCTTTGAGTCAGGCGCGCCGCCGCCCTCGAACGTGGACGATTGTGTGCGCGCGGTTCAACTGCAGGATATGATTTACAAGGCCGCTGATAAAACTTGAACAATACCGGAGCGACGCAATGCAATGCAGGGGACTGAAATGCCTGAAACCAACATGAAGCGCTTGCGAATGAAGCTTGCCCTTGCCGCCCTGGCGCTGGCAAGCCTGGCGCCCTTGGGCGCGGCGCTATCGCAGGACGCCTTCCCGTCCAAGACCATACGCCTGATCGTTCCCTACCCGCCGGGCGGCATGGGCGACATCGTGTCCCGCACACTGGTTCCCAAGTGGGCCGAGTTGCTCAAGCAGCAAATCATCGTCGACAACCGCGGCGGCGGCGGTGGCAACATCGGCATCGATATGGTGGCCAAGGCCACCCCCGATGGCTACACCCTGGGACTATTCGACACTGCGCTCGCGGTCAATCCCTCGCTATACAGCAAGCTGCCCTACGACCCGCAGCGCGACCTCGCCCCGATCATGGTCGTGGCGCGCGGGCCTCTGGTGTTGGTGGTCAACGCGATCGTTCAGGCGAACAGCCTGGCCGAACTGCTCGCACTCGCGCGCGCCAAGCCCGGAGCGCTGTCCTACGCATCGGCCGGAAGTGGCTCGCCCGTGCACCTTGCCGGGGAAATGTTCAAGACCGCTGCCAGCCTGGACATCCTGCACATTCCCTACAAGGGCGCCGGACCGGCTGTGGTGGACGTCGTCGGCGGACAGGTGCCAATGATGTTCGCCCTACCCGGAACGGCGCGCCCGCATATTGAATCGGGCAAGATGCGCCCGCTCGCGATCACCGGCGCACGCCGCTTCAAGGGGCTGCCAAACGTGCCGACCTTCACCGAACTGGGTATGCAAGGCATGGACGCCACGTTGATCGTGGGTTTCATAGTGCCCGCCAAGACACCCGCTGCCATCGTCAAGACCCTGCACGACACGCTCGCCAGTGTGCTGTCCTCGGCTGAAGTGATCGACCGGCTGGGCACCCTCGCGCTCGACGTGATCGCGACCGACCCGGAGCGCTCGACGATGCTGCTGCGAAATGAAACGGAGCTCTGGTCAAAAGTGGTGAAAAGCTCAGGCGCGAAGGCCGAGTAGCGCGGCATCACCTGCCACCACCGCACCCCGCCGCCTTCTGAAAAAGGCCGGCCGGCGCGGTCATTACCAGAGCGGCAGCGGACACCTTCTGGGGCGGCTAGGCCGGCTACTTCCAGGATCCGGACGAGCATCTGTGGCAAGTGGTGTGGAATCCGCATTGGCAAGGCACGACTGATTCGCCCCCCCGTTGGCGCACTTCGCCCGATGGCGAGATCGGTCCTCGACTGTGTCATCCTCGCCCGCCTTTTTTACGGGCGGGATTGCCCGCAACCCTTACATGACTTATGTTGTCGGTGTGCGTACTGACTGCCCTTGCCGATGAAAACCGT
>CAMDRY010000300.1 GCA_945906975.1 Bordetella parapertussis
TGAATATCGAGGTAATGCTGGTCAGATCTATGCGCTTGCGCTGAAGAGAAAAATCGCCGGCTTTCGCGCGAGCTTGTCTGAGAAAGCGAGCGTTATTGTCATGGCGCTCGACGCGGCGACCCCGGGCCGCATGGCGATCACCTTTTATCGTGAATTTGGCGGTGCGGAATTTTTAGAGCGCGTTGAAGCTTGGCACGAGCGTTATTCCTGGCATCAGAACTTCTCCAAAGAGCGAAAATTCGTCGGTGTGCCCTCGCCGCGCGACATCGCGGAGGCTGCCTACGGCCCGCGCGTGGACGAACGATTGCGCAAATCGTGTGTCGAGCGGCTGTTGCCCTGCATTATCGATGGCTTTCCGTTGCCGAGAGATCTTCTTGAGTCAACTATTCGACGCGCAATTCGTCGCGTCGGCCTCGATGTATGGGACTGGGAAAAGACGTTAGGCATCGCCTGCGCACTTTTTCGCGGCATTCACCACTCACCGATAAAAGGAAACTACGCCATGGCCCTTGAACCCGATCGCAACACCCGCGACTATCTTTTTGGACGCTTGCTAGCGATTGCCGAGCACCTTGAACAACGCGCTTTGTATTACGGCGGAGAAAAGCGGGAAACCCATGCGGCCAAGCTGATGCAGCGCTTCGCCGATCATCCCAGTGCCGCGTGGCGTCAGATCGAACTTGCCCTCCGACCATCGAAGTCGCGACTCCTTGGGCGCAGTCCGGGTTATTTGCACCAATTGGAAAAACTGATTGACCAGATCGTGTGTCAATTTCAGCCAGGAGAGTTCACCGACGAGCGCAAATTGACCGGAGAATTTCTACTGGGCTACCACTGTCAGCGAGCAACCCTGAACGTACCGAAAGCAAACGATAGTTCAAGCGCACTGAACGAGACATCTGAAACGGAGGAATCAGCATGAATACCTTGCAACAAAAAATAGACTTTGCCCTCGTCCTGCGGGTGGTTAACGCCAATCCCAATGGCGATCCATTAAACGGCAATCGCCCACGCACCAGCTACGACAGCATTGGCGAAATCACCGACGTCTGTCTCAAGCGCAAGCTGCGTGATCGTTTGCAGGAGAGCGGTAAAGCAATATTTGTTCAGTCGGATGACCGCAGGGCACCGGACGACCCATACAGGAGTCTCGCCGAGAGAGCTAAAGGAGTGCTAGGCACCAATCTCGGCGGGGACAAAACGGTGGAGCGAGCCTGCAAAGAATGGTTCGATGTTCGCGCATTTGGCCAATTATTTGCAATCAAATCCACAAAAAAGGGCAAGAAGAAATCCGCGGAATCGAATGAACCAGAAGGCGAAGACGGTGTCTCAATCGGTATTCGTGGACCTGTCACCTTGCAATCAGCTTTCAGTTTGGATCCCGTGGAAGTCACCAGCACCCAAATTACCAAGAGCGTCAGCGGCGAAGGCGATGGCAGCAAGCGTGGTTCCGACACTATGGGTATGAAGCACCGGGTTGATCGTGGCATTTATGTCTGCTTTGGCAGCATGAATCCACAGCTCTCAGTACGCACCGGATTCAGCGATGAAGATGCAAAAACAATCAAGGACATCCTGCCCAAACTGTTCGAGAACGACGCCTCATCGGCCCGACCAGAAGGCAGTATGGAAGTTTTGAAAGTGGTCTGGTGGCCGCATCCTAGCAAGTCCGGTATATGCTCTTCAGCCAAGGTGCATCGGTCGCTGGCGGTTGACCGAGAGGGCAATGTCACGGTTACCCCGATCGATCGACTGCCGGTGGAAATTCTGGACGGATTTTGAAAGGAGTGAATACTATGGACTGGCGCGAACGTATTGTCTCCGACCCCGCAATCTTGGTCGGGAAACCCACCATCAAGGGCACTCGTATATCCGTAGAACTGATTCTCGGCTGGCTCGCCTCCGGCTGGACGTTCGACAACCTCCTTGAGTCCTATCCACATATCACGCGGGACGACATTCTTGCGGCGCTTGCTTTTGCAACGGAAATGTTGAAGGACGAGGATTACATCGCGGTGCATAAAGCGGCTGTTTGATGCCTGCGTTGCTCGCGAACGAAAACTTTCCAATGCCGGCGCTGAAACTATTGCGTGGCACGGGATTGGATATCTTGTCAATTGCCGAATCTGCGCCCGGTTCGCAGGACGAGGAAGTCCTGGCCAAGGCAAGACGCGAGGGCCGCTGGTTGCTGACATTCGACCGCGATTACGGTGAACTCGTCTTCAAAAGGCACCACGCGCCGCCGCCCGCGATCATATATATACGTCAAGGCCCCTACCCTCCAGTCCAGGCTGCGGAAATGGTGCTGGAACTGATCCGATCCCCCAAGAGTGTTGAGGGATTCTTCGTGGTGTTGAGTGGCACGACGGTGCGCCTGCGCGCTCTTCCGAAGGTTAGCTAAGTGTTCGAAGATCTTGTGCCTATTTCGGCCCTGCAACACTGGAGCTATTGCCCGCGCCAGTGCGCCCTAATCCATCAGGAGCAGGCATTTGCCGAGAATGTGCACACCCAGCGCGGTCAGGCAGTGCATGCTCGAGTGGACGTACCTGGTTTCACGACGCATTTGAATGCTCGCAGCGTGCGCGCGCTGCCGATTTTTAGCGACCGCCTTGGGCTTGTTGGCAAAGCCGACATAGTCGAATTTCTTGCCGATGGCACGCCTTATCCGGTGGAATACAAGCACGGCCCGCGCCGTGAGCGCGAGCACGATGACATCCAGCTTGGAGCACAGGCGATTTGCCTCGAGGAGATGACCGGAAAGACCGTCAGCCGTGGCGCCATCTATCACGCCAGTTCGCGGCATCGCCGGGAGGTGGCGATTACCGACGAACTGCGCGGCAAGGTGGAGCAAGCGGTTGCCGCTGTACGCGGATTACTGGAATCAGGGCAAATTCCTCCTCCCGTCAACGACAAGCGCTGTAGGGAGTGTTCACTGCTTGAACTTTGCCAACCCGCCGCTATCGCCGCTGCGAGCCGACTTGCGGCTTTACGTCACGAGTTGTTTCTGGCCGACTGATGCACCAGATAGAGAACACCCTATATGTGATGACCCAGGGCGCCTATGCGCATCTGGAGAATGACACCGTACGCATCGACGTCGAACGGGAGAAGCGGCTTCAAGTGCCGCTGCATCACGTTGGGGCGCTGGTTTGCTTTGGCAATGTACTGGTGTCGCCATTTCTGATTCACCGTTGCGCTGAAGAAGGCAAAGCAGTAGTTTTGTTAAGTCAGGGAGGACGCTTCAAGGCTCGCATCGAAGGTCCAGTATCGGGCAATATTTTGCTGCGCCAAGCCCAGTATCGCGGTGCTGCCGACCCAAAATGGTGTCTTGGTATCGCGCGTGCCATGATCGCGGGAAAGATAAAAAACTCGCGCCAGATTTTGATGCGCGGCGCGCGCGAGGCCGCGGCGGAGAAAGATTCCACAGCATTAGGCGTTACCGCCGAACAACTGGCAAACGCGCTGCGTCGTGTTCCGCATGCCGCGAATCTGGACGAACTGCGTGGCATCGAGGGCGAGTCTGCAAAAAACTATTTCGGCGCCGTGTCGCTATTGCTGCGCACCGATGCGCGAGGCGTGTTCGCGTTAGACGGCCGCACGAGACGCCCACCACGCGACCGAATCAATGCCCTGCTGTCTTTCCTTTACGCGATGCTGATGAACGACTGCCGATCGGCCGTGGAAGCGACCGGGCTCGACCCCCAGCTTGGCTTTTTGCACGCGGTACGGCCTGGCCGCGCTGCGCTTGCACTTGACCTGATGGAAGAACTGCGCGCCTGGGCCGCTGACCGGTTGGCGCTAACGTTGATTAATCGCGGGCAGATTCAGTCGACGGATTTCGACGAGCACGAAGGAGGCGCGGTTCTTCTTAACGAAAAAGGACGCAAGGCCGTTGTAGTCGCCTATCAGGAGCGCAAGCAGGAAGCAGTAATGCATCCGTTACTGGAAAAAACGGTGCCTATCGGCGTGATCCCGTTCCTGCAGGCCCGCTACCTCGCGCGTACCCTGCGCGGTGACATGGAAGGTTATCTGCCATTTGTAGTGCGGTAGACATGCTGATAATCGCCACCTACGATGTATCGACCGAAACCGCCGCCGGGCGCAAGCGATTGCGCAGGGTTGCCAAAGTTTGTGAAAGCATGGGTCAACGGGTGCAGAAATCGGTTTTCGAGTGCAGCGTCAATCAAATGCAAATGGAAGAACTAGAGCGCCGGCTGTTGGCTGAAATCAACGAGAAGGAAGATTGCCTTCGGCTTTACCGTCTTACCGAGCCTGTCAGCCTCCGCGTCAAGGAATACGGGCGTTTTCGCGCCGTAAGCTTCGATGGGCCGCTGGTGGTGTGAAGCTGCTTCTGCGCGTACCTTATGTAATTGTGACGCCCACATGGGTTCGCGCATCTGGAAATGCCTGATTCAATGCGAAAATCAGCAAAGCTTGAGGATGGCTATCAAAGTTATAACAATATGCATTCGAGGTTCGCGCAAGCGAGCCGATTTTGTGTTGTACATCAGCGATTAAGAGAATCGCTGATTCACCCGATCTTCGGATCGGGTGTGGATTGAAACAACCTCATCCGCGAGTGCAGACCTGACGTTATCTTGATTCACCCGATCTTCGGATCGGGTGTGGATT
>CAMDRY010000301.1 GCA_945906975.1 Bordetella parapertussis
TTTACGACAAGATCGACAAGGCCAACGTCACCCCGTTGTGGGAAGTGCTGCACAACCTGGTCACGCCCACGCCCAACACGCCGTGCAAGCCCTATCTGTGGAAGTGGGACACGGTCTGGCCCTGGATCAAGGAAGCCGGTGAGTTGATCACCGCCAAGGAGGCAGAACGGCGCGTGCTGGTACTGGAGAACCCGGGTCTGCGCGGCCGCTCGCGCATCACCCACAGCCTTTACGCCGGCCTGCAGATGATCATGCCCGGCGAGGTTGCTCCGGCCCACCGCCATTCGCAATCGGCGCTGCGTTTCATCCTCCAGGGTGGCGGCGCCTACACCGCCGTCGATGGCGAGAAGGTCACCATGAACGTCGGCGACTTTGTCATCACGCCCTCCTGGTGCTACCACGACCACGGCAACCCGTCGAACGAGCCCATGGTCTGGATGGACGGCCTTGATGTGCCCATCGTCGAATTGCTGGACGCGCAATTTCTTGAGCGCCCGAGCGAGGAAATGCAGCACACCAACCGCACCGAGGGCGACAACCTGGCGGTCTTTGGCAACACCATGAAGCCGGTGGAGTACAAGGCCAAAAGCCGCACCTCGCCCCTGTTCTGGTATCCCTACGGTCGCACCCGTGAAGCCCTTGAGACGATGCAGCGCGGACATGACCCGCACGACTGCTGGGGCTTCAAGCTGCAATACACCAATCCGGTCACCGGCGAGTGGGCCATGCCCACCATCGGCACCTTCATGCAATTGCTGCCCAAGGGCTTCAAGGGCAAACCCTACCGCTCCACCGACTCCACGGTCTATGCCGTGGTCGAGGGCAAGGGCCGCGCCCTCATCAACGGCCAGAGTTTTTCCTTCGGTCCGCGCGACGTGTTCGTGTGCCCGTCCTGGATGCCTTATACGCTTGAGGCCGACGACGAGGCCGTGCTGTTCAGCTTCTCGGACCGCCCGGTGCAGCAGGCACTTGACCTGTGGCGTGAAGTGATCTGAGCTCTGGGGCAACAGCCATAAAAAGGCCGGCTAAATGCCGGCTTTTTTATTTTAAAACCACCCTATGCATTCAGCAAACACTCAGCGCCGCAATGACGGGGAATACCCCTGTCCGCGACCTTACTCGACGCCCAGTGCCTTCATCGCCTTGGCCGGCGTGCCCACCGACTCTTAGTGCTTGCCGTCCGAATATAGGAAATTCAAACCACCTTTCTCTTTACGCGCAAGTGAATTGCCAGACCCGGAAGCGGTAAATCACGTGGTGTTTGCTAAAAATTTCCCTCTTATACTGGTTTATTGGTCCTTGCCTCGGCCCGTCGAGGGCGATTGGGAGGCACGCTGACCGTCCTGCTCAAGCGCAGGCCGCGTTAGATCGTCGGCGCTGTTGCGGACCCGTTCTCGCCTTGCGTACCAGACTGACTGGAAGACAGGCCGCAACCGCGCAGAAGTTCGCGCAGATGAGCGATGTTGAAAGCACCTCGGCAGAGGCAGCGTATGCCGAGGCTTTTTCAGCCAATGCGCAAAGTGATACGTGCGAATAAACCCTTTCAATTTTCTCCCTCAGCCTACGCAGTTTCGATCTTCAGAATGAAGTGGATCTCGCTCCCCGGCCGCACCGGGTAGGCATACCCAACGAACGAACTGGCCGTTTGCCGGCCTCGCTTGGTGAGCTTGCGTACTTGCCGCAACCCTGATTCCGGCATGCTGGCGGTGTAAGCCTGTGGCCGCGTCTGACAGAGGCTGAAGATCGTTCGTTGGCTACAACTCGCTTGCCGCTGCTTCTCCGCCGATGTAGCCCAACACCGCAGCCCCAAGCAAGCCGTTGCCAGAGACATATCCGCCGCCGCCCGCGCGGCCGCGTACCCCCGCCGCCGCACCGCCGCCGGCGAACAGATTGGGTACCGGCGCGCCATCCGGGCGCAGAACGCGGGCGCACGCATCGACCAGCAAGCCACCTTGAGTGTGAAACAAAGCAGCATTGACGCGCGTAATCACGTACGGCGGCACCAGCGGTGCCATGCCAAATTCGGTGCGGCCGAATTCGTCTGGCAGCTCATTTTGTGCGGCACGATTGAAATGCGCGAGTGTGGCGGCAAGTCCGGCGGCCTCGATAGCGTAAATCCGAGCCAGAGCTTCGATCGTCGGCGCATCCTTTGCGCCCCCCATATCGACCAGCACCTGGTAGGTCTGCTGGTAGCGTGCCACGTACTCCCGGATACGGGTGTCGTAGATGGCATAGGCTTCATTGCCCTCGGCCATCACTAGGGCGCCGAAGCCAGAATAGCCCAGGTTCTCGTTGCCGAATCGCCGGCCCTGCCGGTTGACGAAGAACGCGCCTTTTTCGGCCACGCTCCAGGTCAGCAGTTCGCCATGAGGATAAGCCACGCTGGCATGTGCCTGGTAGGCGCCGACGTTTCCGAGCTGCGCGCCGAGCGCGCGGCCCCATTCGATCGCCTCGCCCTCGCTGCCGGTCGCGCCGAAGTACTGGGATTCGGCGATCTCGGGGCAGAATTCCCGCAGCAGGCTGCGATTGGCACCATAACCGCTGGTCGCGAGTATGAGCTTCTTGGCGTCGATCCGGTATTGCGAGGCACCGTCTCCCACTTCGGCGCCTATGACCGCGCCCCTGCTATCGGTGATCAGACGCCTGACCGGATTGGAAAACACGATGTCAATACCATCACGCGCCGCCGCACGCGCGAGGCCCTCGACCAGATCCGCGCCACGGCCGCTAGGCTGGGTGTGCAGGCGTGGCACGCTGTGGCCGACATGTTTGTAGTTGGTGTAGAGCTTGACCTCGATGCCGCAATGGTCCACCAGCCACTCAACCACCTCGGCCGAGCGCTCGACCAGCGTGCGCGTGAGATGCGATGCGTCGTGGGGCCCGGAAACGCGTTCCACGTCCTTGATCATGGTCTCGACGCTGTCGGCAATCCCAGCCTCGCGCTGCATGCGCGTCCCGGCTGCCGGGATCGATCCGCAGGAGAGCACGGTATTGCCGGCGAAACGTTCGAGCTTCTCGACCACCGCCACGCTGGCGCCCGCCTGCGCCGCCTTGAGCGCGGCGATCAGACCGCAGGCTCCGGCACCCACCACCAGCACATCGACCGCTATCCGGTCAGTCGTCATTCGATCCTCGTTCCGGTCTCTTTCACGAGCCGCGACCATTTCGTGGTCTCGTTGCGGATGTGGGCCGCGAATTCCTCCGGCGAACTGCCCAGCGGCTCGGCACCAAGCGCGGCGAATCGTTCCCGCACATCGGTGCTCGCAAGCAATTTATTGAGGGCGGCGTTCAACTGCGAAACGATAGCGCTCGGCGTGCCCGCCGGTGCAAACAAGCCCATCCAGGCGCTGACTTCGAAGCCCGGCAGGTTCGCCGCTTCTGCGATCGTCGGCATTTCGGGAAGCAGAGCGGAGCGCTTAGCCCCACCGACGGCGAGCGGCACGATCTTCCCCGATTTGATATGCGGCAGCGCGCCGGCGATATCCACAAACAGCACCTGGATGGTGCCAGCCATCAGATCGATCAGCGCGGGGCCGCTGCCCTTGTAGGGCAGATGGGTCATGTCGAGACCGGATCGCGCCTTGAGCAGCTCGCCGGCAAGATGGTGGGAACTGCCGTTTCCGGCGGAACCAAAAAACAGCTTCGCTTTGCCGCTCTTCGAATAGGCAACGAGTTCTGCCACGCTGCGCGCCGGCACGGAAGGATGCACCAGGAGTACGAGCTGGTTGGTGAGCATGAGACTCACCGGGACAAAGTCTTTCACCGGGTCGAACGGCATATTTGCATAAAGGCTGCCATTGATCGCATGAGTACCGATAGTGCCAATGAGCAGCGTATGCCCGTCGGCCCGGGACTTAGCGACGAAGTCGGCACCGATATTGCCGCCGGCGCCGCCTTTGTTGAGCACCATGACAGACTGGCTCAGCGCATCTCCCAGTTTTGGGGCGACAACCCGGCTGAGCAAATCCGTGGCTCCGCCCGATGCGTAGGGCACGACCAGAGCGACCGCCTTGGTCGGGTAGGTCTGCGCGTACAGTCCGGGGGCCGACGCGAGAAACAAGATACCCAATGACCATGCGCCAAGGCCAAGAAAAAAACGTCGTTTCATATCCATTCCTTCGGTTGAATACTATAAGATCGTAAATCGTAAATCGTAAGCTCAGCGGGCCATCCGATGAAACACTGATGAAGCCTGCCGCAATTCTACAGTCACCACCGGAAAGAAAATGACTTTGCGATAAGCCAGCCATGCGTATGACTTTATGGGCGCGACCGGCACGGCTTGTCGCATGGCTGCGCTTGCCGATCCCTGCGAGGTAAAGTTGGCATCTCAGAATTCAAGCGACAACTTGTCGACCGCGACCAGCGCACGGCTCTGCGCTGCCACTGCAAATTCCACATCATGAAAATCGACATGGACGCAGTACCGTGGCACCTGGACTTACTGACCCGTCCGTTCGAGATCAGCAATGGCCACTCTCATAAGCATTCACTTCATTTCCATTGCACATGATCAACCGCCCAGTCCGTCACCGCATTATTTTCCGCGATCTTGCCCTTGGCCAGCGTTTTTACGACCCGATCAGCGAGGACTACTTCGTCA
>CAMDRY010000302.1 GCA_945906975.1 Bordetella parapertussis
GAACTCGTGGCCTCGGAAGAACTGTTTCGCGGCACTCTCTCGCAAACCAGCGTCTATCCGCGCGAGGTGGTCAAGCGCGCGTTGCATCACAACGCGGGTGGCGTGATCCTCGCGCATAACCACCCGTCGGGGGTGGCTGAACCGAGCCACGCCCTACGAAACCCTGACTCAAGCCCTGAGGCTGGCGCCGGTGCTGGTTGACATCCGCGTGCTCGATCACTTCACCGTTGCCGGCAGCGCGGTGCAGTCGTTTGCGGAGCGAGGCCAGGAGCGCCTGCTCGACCCGGGGCAGTAACGACTCATTGGTCGGCCGGTTCGCTGTTTCCGTCCGGCGCCACAGCGCAAACCACATTGGCGAACCGGATTATTGCTGCTTGATTCCGGCAAGCCGCACCACCCGCGCCCACTTTTCGATTTCGGCGCGCATGAAGCTGCCATAGTCTTCTGGCGATTTGCTCCAGGCCGCCTCCGCGCCGTCGTTGACTAGCCCTTTCGCGACGCCGGGGTCCTGCAAGGCGCGCACCGTCAGCCCGTGCAGTCGCGAAATCAGGTTGCGCGGCGTGCCCGTCGGTACTAGCACGCCATACCATTGAACCGCCTCGAAGCCCGGCACGCCGGCCTCCGCGATGGTCTGGATGTCCGGCGCACTCGCGGTGCGCCGGGAACCGGAAACGCCGTACGCGCGCAGTTTCCCGGCCTTGACATGCGGCAGTACCCCGAGTGCGCTGGCCATCATGAGCGGCACCTGCCCCGACAGCGCGTCGACAATGCCGGCGTGGCCGCTTTTGTATGGCACGAACGTGATCCTGACCCCGGCCATGTGCATGAACATTTCCATCGCGAGGTGCCCGCTGCCGCCGAAGCCGCCCGCCGCGTAATCGAGTTCGCCCGGCCGCGCTTTGGCGATCGCAATCAGTTCCTTGAGGTTCTTGCCGGGGAAGGCCGGGTGCCCGACCAGCAGTTGCGGCAACTCGACGACCTTCGTGACGGGCGCAAGATCCTTGACGGGGTCGAACGGCAGCTTCTGGTGCGTAGAAGGCAGTATGGTCATGGTGCTGTTGGCAATCAGCAGGGTGTAGCCGTCCGGCGCCGCGCGGGCCGCGACATCCATGCCGACGATGCCGCTCGCGCCGGCGCGATTTTCGACCACCACTTGCTGGCCGAGATATTCCGCGAGCTTCGGTGCCAGGATGCGGGCCGTGGTATCAGTGCCGCCGCCAGGCGACGAGGGCACCACCAGTTTCACCGGTCGCACCGGATAGCCGTCCTGCGCCAGCGCGCCGACGGTCATCGCAGCAAGCGCTACGCCGCAAGCGTACCCCGCAAACCTGTGTTGAAGTCCTGTCATTGCCGCCCCCCTTGGTTTGTTGCGAAGCTCGACGTAACGTATCCGGAGCCCGCCGTGAATGTTTATACACTTTGCGCATTGCCGCTGAAATGTCAGTTTATCACCGAGAAAATTCTGCCGGCCGGGCAGTACACTCATGGCGGAAATCAGGCGGGTAGCGCAATTTTGCTAGTTGGTCGTTGATCAGTTGGTGCAAAATTTTCACTGGCCCCCATTTGCTGCGAGCACAAGAATTTCAGCAAACTCACTGCGATTGCCTGCTTGCCCGGCCGGCGATATAGTGCCGAGCATAAAAAAGCGTGATATAGAGTTTCTATTCTCCGCGGCCGATTCAGTACACTTTCCGCGCTACGAGACGAATACATAGGAGAGCGCATCATGGTAGAGATTGGCAGCATCACCCGTTTTATAGGGGTAGTTTTGCTGGCGGCCGCGCTGGTGGCCACGGGCGTGGGCGCGGCGCTCGCGCAGGCGTGGCAGCCCGCGCGGGCGGTGGAAATCATTGTTGGGACCAGTGCCGGCGGCGGTCAGGACACCTCGGCGCGCTTTGTGCAGAAGCTGATCCAGGAGCACAAACTCGTAGCTGTGCCGATGGCCGTGGTCAACAAGCCGGGGGCTGGCAGCTCCATCGGCTACACCTACCTCAGCCAGCAGGTCGGCAACGGGCATCACCTCATGCTGTTGACCGTGCCCCTGCTCACCAACTACATCATGGGCGTCAGCACGGTCAGCTACGCGGATCTGACGCCAATTTCGGTTCTGTTCGATGATTACGTCGCTGTGACCGTCAAGCCGGATTCGCCGATCAAGTCTGGCCGGGACCTGATGGACCGCATCAGGAAGGATCCGTCCTCTGTCAGTGTCGGTATCCCCTCGATCACGGGCGGTGGCGGACTCGCCATCCTGCTCGCGGCGAAGGCGATGGGGATGGACCCCAGGCTGGTCAAGACGGTAGTTTTCAAGTCGGGAGGCGACTCGATGACCGCGCTGCTCGGCGGTCATATCGACGTTATGATGTCTACCACCGCGGCGCCGGTCGCCCAATTGAAGGCTGGCACGGTGCGCCTGCTCGCGATCGCTTCGGCGAGGCGCATGGAGGGAATGCTGGCGACCGTCCCGACCTGGCGGGAGCAGGGCGTAAACGTCGAGTTTTCCAACTGGCGCGGCATTGTGGGGCCGCGTGGGCTGACGCCGGCGCAGGTCGCTTATTGGGAAGGTACTTTCAGGAAGCTCGTGCAGATCGACGAGTTCAAGCAGGACGTCGAGCGCAACTTCTGGGAGACTAACTACCGGGGCAGCGCTGACATGGCCAAGTACCTCAAGGCCGAGCACGAGGAACTGAGGGCGCTATTGAGCGACATCGGCATGGCCAAGCGCTAGTGGCGCCTGCCTGCGGCGCCTTTCAGGCTTTGCCGGCACCGCTGAAGAAGGTGTAACCGATTGAACGGTGCAGCCCGCGGCGCATGCCCTCGAAGGCGAGCAAGCGGTCGAATTGTAGATTCTCGACGTTGATGTCCGGGCCGAACTCCTTCAACAGCCATACTGGGAGCTCCGGCCAGCCGCCGGGGCCGACCTCGAAGGCAATGGACGCGGTTCCAACTTCGGCGACGATGCCGGCGATGGCGTCGAGCTGATTGTTTTTCAGGCAGTGACAGAGCGACTCATTTTCGATGGCCACCTTCACCGCGCCCGCGGCAATGTCCGCGCGGATGCAGTCGGCAGCGGCGTTCACGTCGAGCGCGAGGTCGCCAATTTTGTTGCCGAGTTCGGTATAGGTCTCGAGGCCCGCGTCCTTCGCCCAGCGGATCAGGCGGTCACGGTCGGCGCGCGCGAGGTCGGCGATGCAGTCGGTGCTGATCTCTACGCCAGAGAAGCCGAGCCCCGGCAGCGCCTCGAAATACTCGCCTACTTTGTTCTGCAGGTACGCGATTTCGAAGGGCACACCGCCAGTGAAAGTGGCGATGCCATGCTGGCGGTATAGCGCGTTCTTCGCCTTGAAAAAATCGGGCGTCAGCCGCCCCACCAGACTGACATGGTCCGCGTACTTAACGCGATCGAGTATGTCGGCTACAGTTTCGAGGAAGGATGCCTGCTGCACGAGCGGCATCGCGAGGTCGGTCATGATGGTCCACCGGCTGGATCTTGGCTTTGGCGGCGGCTGCGGAATTTCGAGGAAGCCGAGTGCGAACCCGCTGCGGTCTGTTTTCTGATTCATGGCTGTTCTCCTGTCGATGCGCACTATGACACTCGATTCTGCCGATGCTAACATGCAGGCGGAAATAAACTGGCAAATCGATTCAGTTTCATATTGTGAGGGATCAACAAGATGCGCACTCTCGACGGACAGGTAGCGATCATTACGGGCGGCACGCGTGGTATCGGCCGTGCTACGGCCGAAATGTTCGCGCAGAACGGCGCGACGCTCGCGCTGTGCTCGCGCAGCCAGGAGTCGCTTGACGCAGTGGCGAAGGAAATTGCCGCGGCGCACGGCGTCAGGGTGTTCGCCCTAGCCGCCGACATACTCGATGGCGTTGCAATGGCGGCTTTCGTGAAGCAGGTGGGCGAGCTCTACGGCCGCGTCGACGTGTTGGTCAACAACGCGGGCGGATCGGAACAGCGACAGGCGACGGGATCGCGATATCAGGTCTACGCAGTGGACCCGATCGACGGCAGCACGCTGCCGCCGGGGCGCTACGAGGAGATGGCCGACGACGAGTTCCTTAACGCGTTCCGCCAGAAGGTGCTCGCGCTCGGCTTCACCATGAAGGCGGTGCTGCCGTGGATGAAGAAGCAGAAAGGCGGTGCCATCATCAACGTGGTGTCTATGAAGGGCAAGCAGCCGCCGCCGCGGGTCGTCAGTTCGGCGGTTGCCGCCGCTGCCGCAATGAACCTGAGCAAGGCGCTATCGCTGGAGGTTGCGGAGTTCTACATCCGGGTCAACGTTGTTGCGCTGGAGAGCATCGTCACCTCGCAGACCGAGAAAAGCCGCCAGCGCTGGGCGGCCGACAAGACGATGGAAGAGTTCCTTGCGCCGCGCAACGCCAACATTCCGATGCACCGGCTGGGCAGGTCGGACGAGGTTGCCCACGCCATCTATTCTCTCGCGGCGCCGCTTGGTGCTTACATCACCGGGCAGGTACTGTGCGTCGACGGCGGGGGCTTGCGTAGCTGGTAGTGAGCCTCCAGGCACGCCAGCTCGAGTTTCCCCAACCCGCTCCGATAATGCCTTTCAGAATTGCTATTTGTGAATCTCA
>CAMDRY010000303.1 GCA_945906975.1 Bordetella parapertussis
AGACCCTGCTGTTTGGCGTGGGCGACTTGCGCGACCTGTTCCATGCCTCGCCGGCCTTGCTCTACCCGGCCGATGTGTTCATACGCATCGAGGCGGCGGTGGCCGCCTGCAACCTGGTGGCGGCGGCGCTATTTGCCGCGGCGCTGGTCATGCCCGGACAGCCGGTGCGCACGCTGCTGGCCGCCATGCTGGGCTGCGCGCTGGTGGTGCGCGCACTCGCTTTCAGCGTGTTGTTCAATCCATCGGCGGTGCTGGCGTGGATGACGCCGGGGGCACTGATCGGTATCGCCGCCGGCCTGCTTATCGCCATGGCCGCGGTAGCGCTGCCTCGACCGGCCAAGCTGGCCTTCGCCGGCATGGCCTTGATGGCGGCCACGGCGCTGGTAAACATCGCCCCCGCCAACCCTTATCTGGCGCAGGCACTGCAGGTCTGGCCGCAGGGCAACTTTCTCAACTTCAACGGACTCACACACCTGGTGTCCAGCCTGTGGCCGTTTGCCGCAATGGCCTACCTGCTGCTGGTTGCGACCGGCAGGCAGCAAAGTGATGCCAGCAGTTAAAATACCGCCACTCTATTGATGGCGAATCCCATGAGCTTTTACAAGCACCACGTATTTTTTTGCTGCAACAAGCGCGATAAGGGCGAAGCCTGCTGCGAAGACCGCGGCGCGAGCGCATTGCGCGCCTATGCCAAAGACAAGGTCAAGGCGCTCAAGCTCTCCGGCGAGGGCAAGGTGCGCATCAACCAGGCCGGCTGCCTGGACCGCTGCGAACTGGGGCCGGTGCTGGTGATTTATCCGGAAGAGACCTGGTACACCTATGTCGACGAGTCCGACATCGACGAGATCGTCGAGGAGCATCTGGTGCACGGCCGCGTCGTCGAACGGCTCAAGGTCTAGGGCCGGACATGGCCCAGCAGGAACGCCTGCTGCTCCAAGGGGCGGCCGGGGTAATTGAAACGGTCATCGACCACCCTAATGCGCAAGCGGCGGGCGACGCACCGCGCGGCATCGCGCTCATCGCCCATCCGCACCCGCTGTACGGGGGCAATCTCGACAACAAGGTGGTGCAAACACTGGCGCGGGTCTTCGCCGAACTCAATTACATCGCGGTGCGGCCGAATTTTCGCGGGGTCGGCGCCTCGGCCGGCGAACATGACCACGGCAGGGGCGAGACCGACGACCTGGTGGCGGTGGCCGCACAACTGCGCAAGCGCTTCGGCGAACTACCCATCGTGCTGGCCGGGTTTTCATTCGGCGCTTTTGTGCAGACGCATGTGGCCAGCCGCCTGACACCCGGCCGCATGGTGCTGATCGGCCTTGCCGCAGGCCTGGTGGCCGCCGGGCGCGACTACGCGCTCGCAGCAGTGCCGCCCGACACCATCCTGATCCACGGTGAAAAAGACGAGACGGTACCGCTTGCCAATGTGCTCGACTGGGCGCAGCCGCAAGAGCTGCCGGTGGTGGTGATTCCCGGCGCGGATCATTTCTTTCACCGCCGCCTGCACATCATCCGCAACATCATCAAAGGCCAGTGGCGGTGAGTCCTGGTGCAACGGCCATGAACACGGCGGCCGACGCCGCCACTGCACACACCTCGGCGGCGGCAATGTCGGTGCTGCGGGTGGATAATTTGCGCAAGACCTTTGCCGCCGCCGAGGTGGTCGCCGGACTGTCCTTTGCCATCGAGCCGGGCGAATGCTACGGCCTGCTCGGCCCCAACGGCGCCGGCAAGACCACCACCATGCGCCTTTGCCTCGGGCTCACCGCGCCGACCTCGGGCAGCATCACGCTGCTCGGCCGACCGGTGCCGCAACAGGCGCGAGAAGCAAGGTTGAAAGTCGGCGTGGTGCCACAACTGGACAATCTCGACCCGGATTTCACCGTGGCGGAAAACCTGCTCGTCTACGGCCGCTACTTTGGCATGTCGGATGCGGCGATACGCAGCCGCATTCCCGATTTGCTCGAATTTGCCGGCCTGGGCGCGCGCGGCGATGCGCGCATCAACACGCTGTCGGGGGGCATGAAGCGCCGCCTCACGCTGGCGCGCGCGCTGGTGAACGACCCCGACCTGGTGTTCATGGACGAGCCGACTACCGGCCTTGATCCGCAGGCCCGCCACCTCATTTGGGAGCGGCTGCGCCGCCTGCTGGCACAGGGCAAGACGCTGCTGCTGACCACGCATTTCATGGAAGAGGCCGAGCGCCTGTGTGGCCGCCTTGCCATCATGGATCACGGCCGCATCGTCACCGAGGGCAGCCCGGCGGAGCTGATCGCCGCGCACATCGAGTCGCAAGTGGTGGAGGTACACGGCGAGGGCGTCGAGGCCTGGGCCGATGCCGCGCGCAAGCGCGCCTCGCGCCTGGAGATTTCCGGCGAAACGGTGTTCTGCTACGCGCACAACGCACAAAGCCTGCTCGATGATCTCGCCACACGCCCGGCGCTGCGCTACCTGCACCGCCCGGCCAACCTCGAAGACGTGTTTCTCAAACTCACCGGCCGCGAATTGCGTGATTGAGACCCTGACATGAGCCAGAATGGCTTCGTCGGCGTGTCCATGCGTGCTTTTGTACGCGTATTTGCCGTGTGGCGGCGCAACTTCCTCGTCTGGCGCAAACTCGCGCTGCCCTCGATACTGGGCAACCTCGCCGACCCGATGATCTACATGCTGGGCCTCGGATACGGCATCGGCGCGATGGTCAAGGAGATCGACGGCGTGCCCTATATCGCCTTTCTGGCCGCCGGCACCGTGTGCTACAGCACCATGAACAGCGCCACCTTCGAGTCGCTGTATTCGGCGTTTTCACGCATGCACGTGCAGCGTACCTGGGATGCCATCCTCAACGCGCCGGTCACGCTCGAGGATGTGGTGATCGCCGAGTGGGCCTGGGCGGCGAGCAAGAGTTTCTTGTCCGGTGCCGCGATCCTGCTGGTGGTGTGGGTAATGGGTTTTATCGATTCGCCACTCGCGCTGTGGGTGCTGGCGGTGATACCGCTGGTCGGCCTGTGCTTTTCCGCGCTGGGCCTGATCATCACGGCGCTCGCGCCAAGCTATGATTTTTTCATGTACTACTTCACGCTCGCCATCACGCCAATGGTGCTGCTGTGCGGGGTGTTCTTTCCGGTGGCGCAATTACCGCAGGGCTTTCAGCTGTTCGCACAAGCGCTGCCGCTGACCCACGCCATCGCCTTGGCCCGTCCGCTGATGCTCGGCCATGTGCCCGAATCGATTTTGCTGCACACCTGCGTACTGCTCGCCTATGCGGGTGTTGCGCTGGCCATCGCGCTGGCGCTGTTCCGCCGCCGCTTGCTCAAGTAGTCACGCCACCAACGTCAATATTCGAAATCAAGGACCACGCCATGCTCTGGGTCAAAGCACTGCATATCGTTTTTGTCGCCTCGTGGTTTGCCGGGCTGTTCTACCTGCCACGCATTTTTGTCAACCTTGCCATGGAAGATGCGCCGCCGGCACGCCAGCGCCTGCTGCTGATGGCGCGCAAGCTCTATCGCTTCATGACCATTCTGGCGGTGCCGGCGCTGGGCACGGGCCTGTGGCTGTGGCTGGGCTACGGCATCGGGACATCAGGCGGCTGGATGCACGCCAAGCTCGCGGTGGTGATCCTGCTGCTGGGCTATCACCACGGCTGCGGCCGTATCCTGAAAAAATTCGAAGCCGGCACCAACGCCCGCTCGCATGTGTTCTACCGCTGGTTCAACGAGGTGCCGGTGCTGCTGATGCTGGTGGCGGTGATCCTGGTGGTGGTCAAGCCGTTCTAACGCGGCCTGCCGCAGCAAAGGTGCGAAGGCGGCAAAGGTGCAAAGGTGCTAGCGCGCCATCAGTTTTTTCGCCAAGGCGTCCAGATCGTCGGCCTTGGTGCGCCGGAGCACCAGCCACAACAGAGCGCCGTTGACCAGCACGAAAATAACCTCGAGATAGAGGATGGCCACCACCAGGTTCTGCTTGCTGTGGTCGCCAAATACAAAGTAGAAGCCGTCAAAGCTGGGCAGCGCGGCATTGGTGACGGCATAGTAGTTCTGGAAAGGCGGGAACAGCAGCACCAGGATCAGGTTAATACCGGTGCCAAACAACACGATGCGCTGCCAGTCGATACTGGGGCGCTTTTTGCCGTCGCTGCCGGCCGGGCGACTACGCAGCAGCAGCCAGCCGATGGCGGCGTTAATCATCACCACGAATAGTTCGATTTGCAGGAAGTTCGCGTTCTTCACGCTGTTGCCATGGTCGGCAAATACGAAGCGAAAGCCCTCGAAGGTCGGCACGTTGTTGCGCGTCGCCGACACGTAATCGAAAGGTGGAAAGAGCAGTAGCACCGCGATGTTGATAACTGCCGCAACGAGGACAACCGCCTGCTGTCTGTTCATCAGAACCCGCTCCCTGGCACCCGGAACACCCCCAACGCGGGGTGCAAGCCTGCAAGATTACGCGACTGGGCACACTCACTCAAGCGCGCCGGCAGCCGGGGGCGCCGCGTCAGGTGCGCCGAACGCCCCGGGACAGGGCCGGTGCCGCTGCCGGTGCCTTGGCCAAGGGGAATGGCGTTGCTGCGCAATATCGCGTTGTCGCAATTTCACCATGACACATCAG
>CAMDRY010000304.1 GCA_945906975.1 Bordetella parapertussis
TGAGCGAGGCTGCTTATGAATCGGTGAAGGGTCGATGTGTTTGCCGGATATTGGCCCGCGCGACGTAGAATCGAAAACTGATGCAATATGAACCAGCTAGACAATCCTGCACGGATTGTTCCGGTTCAAGTGCAAGCATAGGGAGGAAATAAAAATGCAGTTTGCTCATCTTGTATCTGCGTTGACACTCGCCGTGGTGGTCCCGATGAATGCATGCGCGCAAGAATATCCCTCCAAAACCATAAGATTCATCGTTGGCTACACCGCGGGTGGCCTGACCGATATTGCGGGGCGCCTTATAGCGCAGGAACTGGGCGAACGGCTCAATACTTCCATCGTGGTCGAGAACCGGGACGGCGCGGGCGGCACCATAGCCGCCACTGCGGTTGCGCGGGCTCCAAAGGATGGCTATACCCTGCTGTTCGCGGCATCTCCGGAGCTCGCGATTTTTCCTGCCATCAAGCAAAACATGCCCTACGACTGGCGCCGCGATTTCGCCACGATTACCCTGGTAGGCACCACGCCTTTGCTGCTTGCAGTTCATCCATCCGTGGCGGCCACGTCGGCCAAGGAGCTTGTCGCACTTGCCAAGGAGCAGCCCGGCAAGCTGAACTATGCGTCATTTGGCGCTGGGACCTCCAATCATCTTGCCACCGAACTATTCAAGGCAAAGTCCGGTACCAACATTGTGCATGTGCCTTATAAAGGGGCTGGCGCCGCTATGCCGGATTTTTTATCGGCACGCGTGCAGATGGTGTTTCATTCCGAACCTCAGCTACTGTCATTGGTAAAGGAGGGCAAGGTGCGCGTTCTTGCTTACGCTGCGGCTCAGCGTTCGGCGCGCCTGCCGCAGGTGCCGACAATGTCGGAGGCCGGTTTCCCTGGGTTCGTCGTCGGCTCCTGGGTTGGTGTCGTTGGCCCGGCCGGAATCCCGGTCAATATCGTAAATCGCCTGAGCCGCGAGATTGCATCGGTAGTGGATTCAGCCAAGGTGCAGAAAGTGTTTGGGGAGCAAGGCACCATTCCCGCACATACCACGCCGGAAGGATTCACGAATTTCATCAGCCGGCAAATTACCGAATTGAGCGAACTTGGCAAGCAAGCGGGAATTTCGCTCGAATAAACCCTGACTGCAGAATGTAGCCACCAGGAGAAGCATGGAAATTTCGAGTACTGGACTGTCTGCCGAGGCGGCATACAAGCTTCTTGTGGGGGTGATTGTGCCCCGCCCGATTGCCTGGGTGACCACATTGTCATCCTCCGGCTCAGTCAATCTCGCGCCGTTCAGTTTTTTCACCCTGGTCTCGCAAAAACCTCCCATGATTGCGATTAGCGTGGGCCGCCGGGCAGGCAAGCTGAAGGACACGGCTCGCAACATCGAAGCCCGGCGCGACTTCGTGGTCAATATCAGCGATGAGACGATGTTCGAGAAAGTGCACCTGAGCGGCGCAGAGTATGCGGAGGACGTCAGCGAGGCCGATATGCTGGGATTGGCGTTGTTGCCAAGCCGCGATGTGGCGGTGCCGCGTCTTGCCATCGCGCCGATAAGTCTTGAGTGCAGCCTGTCGCAGAACATTGAATTCGGCGACCTTCTTTCGCGCTTGATCGTTGGCGAGGTACGACGTTTTCACATACGCGACGACCTGTATCGGGATGGCAAGATTGACACCGACAAACTGCGGCCGCTTGCCCGGGTAGCCGGTCCATCCTACGCCTCACTGGACAATTTCATCCGCCTGAAGCCCTCCTGAGAGAGATCCTGTCAACGCCTTTTGCAATAGTTGTCTGCGGCCGTCACGGGTAGGAGCAGATGCAAGCAGCAATCCTTACACCATGAGCAACGGCCGGCCAACCAAAAATTGAGGAGACTGTCATGACCCAAAAGAAAGTCGCCATTGTCGTTGCCTTGACTGGCGGAACGCAGCAAGACCGGGAAGGCGCGAAAGTTCCCACCACTCCGCAGGAAATCGCGGACGAAACCTATCGCTGCTATCAAGCGGGGGCATCCTCGGTGCACATCCACGCTCGGGACGAGAAAAAAGCCGCCACCGGCGATGTCAAGATTTTCGCCGAGATAATGAGGCGTATTCGTGAGAAGTGCGACATCCTGATCCAGACCACCAATGGAATCGGCTCGCGGCACGATCCGGTAACCGGGGCAATCATCCGGCCTACCGAAGAGGAACGGCTTGCGCTTCTCCATCTTGAGCCGCGGCAAGACCTGTTCTCAATTGCCGGCGGATCCTGGGATTTCTTTCACCCCGGCGTGCCCGATCAAAATCAATTTTCATTTCTCAATCCAACGGAGTTCCTGAGGAAGAAAATTCCGGCAGTTCACGCCGCCGGTTCGTCAATAGAATTCGAGATCGTTCAAGTCAGCTTTCTGGATCGACTCAAGCGACTGGCTGACGAGGGCGTATTCAATACCAATGAAAATCGCTATTGGTTGAATTACTGCTTTGGTTTTGGCGGAATGGAGCCCACACCGCGGGCGTTTGCTTTCGCGCTTGACGAGGGCCGCAGAATATTCCCCAATGCGAAATGGCAGGTTACGGCGAGCGACAGGTCCATGTTTCCAATAAATACCGTGGCGCTGCTTGAGGGCTGCGACATTGTTCGAGTCGGGTTCGAAGACAATATCTATCTGCCCAATGGGAAGGCCGCCGCGCATAACCACAACCAGGTGGAAGCGATGGTTCGCATCGCCCGTGAGTTCGGCAGGGAACCCGCGACGGTTGCCGAAGCCCGAAAGATATATGGATTGGTGAAATAAGGACGCCACAACCGTTTCGCGACTCTACGGGGGAAGTTTTTGTGAAATGCAGATCCTGGTGGGCGACGGACCTCGAACCTGGCATCACTCTGGATTTTCGCGAGACCTCAATTCCCGAACCGGCCACTGGCGAGATTAGGCTTCGGGTACACGCAGCATCCCTTAACAGGGGCGAGTTGTTGCAGCGTCCCTCGCACGCCAAAGCGGGGGAAGCCCGGCGGCTTGGCGTTGACGCCGCCGGCGAGGTGGAGGCGGTGGGACCAGGGCATGGTGAATGGAACATCGGTGATCGGGTCATGCTCGCGGGGCGCGGTGCATTTTCCGAATACATGATTGCAGATGCACGCCAGGCCATGCGGATTCCGCCAAATCTTGGGTGGGCGGAAGCGGCGGCAGTCCCGGTGACAATGCTTACTGCTTACGACATTCTCTGCAATGAGGGGCATCTTGCCAGGGATGAGTGGGTGCTCGTGACGGCTGTTTCTTCCGGGGTCGGCGTTGCCTGCCTGCAGATGAGCAAGCTGCTTGGCGCCCGTGTGATCGGCACATCAGGTTCGCCTGACAAACTGGGCAGGCTGCGCGCATTGGGTCTGGACGTTGCTCTGGCCACGCATGGGGCTGACATTCGTTCGGCCGTTGATGCGGCGACTGACGGTCATGGCATTGACCTTGCCGTCAATAACGTCGGCGGGACGATGTTCGCGGCATGTATGGACTGCCTTGCATTTCAAGGAAAGCTTGCCACGGTGGGTTATCTCGACGGAAGTGTTAGAGCCCCAATCGATCTGGGCGCATTGCATCGCAAACGTCTGCGCCTTTTTGGCGTATCTGCCCGCATGCAATCTGCCAGCGAGCGCGCGCAACTGGTCAGTGGTTTCATCAAGGATATTCTGCCCGCGCTCGCCGATGCTCGTATTCGTCCAATCGTCGACAAGGTCTTTTCATTTGAAGACCTCCCCAAGGCAAAGGCACACCTAGAGGCAGGTGCGCACCTGGGAAAGATCGTTATTGCGTTGTGAACGCACCTTGCCCTTTTGCCGGCTAACCCGCTCAGGCGGGCGATCGCGGGTCGTTTATTCCGGCCTGATGCCAGCCGCGGAAGTCACGCTGCGCCATCGCGCCATGTCCAAGCGCTGGAAGCGGTCGAATTCCGCGGGACTGGAGTAAAACAATTCGCCGCCCATTTTTTCCGCGAACTGCCGCAAGGGGTCCGAGGCAAGCACCTCGCCGAAAAGGTTGCTCAGGCGCGCCACCATCGCCGGTGGCAATTTCGCGGGCGCCCAGATTCCCGTCCACGATAACAACTCGTACCCCGGCACGCCTGCTTCCGCCATGGTTGGAACCTCCGGCATGAGTTTCAGACGCGTGGAGCCGGTGACAGCGAGAGCGAGCAGTCTTCGCGCCTGTATTTGTGGCCGTGCCAGGGCAAGGTCGACGACCATCATGTCGATGCGAGCGCCCAGCAAATCCTTCATCGCTCCGGCGTTTCCGTTGTATGGCACATGCAGGATATCGACATTGGCAAGTTGCTTGTATAGCTCCATGCCAATGCGTGCTGTCGCGGCTCCGGCGCCAAAGCTAAGCTTGCCAGGCGAAGTTTTGGCCAGCTTTGTGAGCTCGCCGATATTGTTCACCCCGAGGCTCGTATTGACGACCAATCCCTGTGGCCAGATCAGGGTAGTGGTGACAGGGGTAAAGTCGTTCAGCGGATCGTAGGGCACGTCTTTCACCAGAAACGTGTTTGCCAGGTGCCCTGACGAATAAGAAAGCAGGGTATGCCCGTCGGCTGCCGCCCTTGCCACATCCCGGGTGCCGATTGTGCCATT
>CAMDRY010000305.1 GCA_945906975.1 Bordetella parapertussis
CGGCGCGTATCGGCGATCAGCTTGGTGATCACCGGATGGCGCCCCGGCGGCAGCTCATCGATCCCCGACACATCAAGGTCGGCGTAGTAGCTCATGGACAGCGTGCGCGGAATGGGTGTGGCGCTCATCATCAGCTGGTGCGGCCACAAACCGTCCGCCGACGCGCGGCCCTTTTTACGCAAAGCCAGGCGCTGCGCCACACCGAAGCGGTGCTGCTCATCAACAATGGCCAGTCCCAGCCGGTCAAATTCGACATGATCCTGGAACAGCGCATGGGTGCCCACCGCCACCGCCGCCCGGCCCGATGAGATCGCCTCGGCGGCCGCCTCGCGTTCCTTTTTTTTCAGGCTGCCGGTCAGCCAAGTCAAGGGCACGCCCAGCGGTGCCAGCCATTGGGAGAATTTGCGAAAGTGCTGCTCGGCAAGTATTTCTGTCGGCGCCATCACCGCCGCCTGCCAGCCCGACTCCACCGCGCGCAGCGCCGCGAGCGCCGCCACCACGGTCTTGCCGCTGCCCACATCGCCTTGCAGCAGGCGGTTCATCGGGTGCGGCTCGGCCAGGTCATGCTCAATCTCGCCCCAGCAGCGCGCTTGCGCCGCGGTAAGCACGAAGGGCAGGCTTTTTTGCAGCCCGTCCGTAAGTTGGCCGGGCAGCGCGAGGCGCGGCGCGTTACGGGCGCGGCGCTCGCGATAATGCAGGCGCATCGACAACTGCTGCGCCAGCAACTCGTCGAACTTCATGCGCCGCCAGGCGCGATGGTTGCGCGCCGACAAACCCTCCGGCGCCATGCCAGGCGGGGGGTGGTGCAGCAAGCGGATGGCCCCGGCAAAAGAAGGCAGGTCCAGCGGCGCGATCATTTCCCCGGGCAGTGAATCGGCCATGTCGCCGCGCGCGAGCTCCGCCACAATCAGCTTGCGCAGCGTGAGCTGGCCGAGGCCGGCGGTGGTCGGATAAACCGGCGTCAGCGCATCGGACAGCGCGGCGCCGGGCCGCACAATGCGAAAACGCGGATGGATCATCTCACCACCGAAAAATCCGGCGCGCGCCTCGCCGAAGGCGCGCACGCGCGCGCCCGGAGCAAGCACTTTTTGCTGGTTGGGATAAAAATTCATGAAACGCAGCCACATTTCACCGCTCGAATCGGCGAGCTTCACCACCAACTGGCGGCGCGGCCGGAAAGCAACGGTGCAATCGATGACATTGCCCTCGATCTGCGTCGGCACACCTTCGATAAGCTCGGAAATCGGCGTCAGTCGCGTTTCATCCTCGTAGCGCAGCGGCAGGTGCAAGAGCAGATCCTGGCTGCGACTGAGACCGAGTTTGAGCAGTTTTTGCACAATGACCGGGCTGAGCCGGGGAAAGCGCTGCGCCACTTCCACCGCCATGGCGGCTGCGGCGGTCTGTTTGCGACCAACCGCGTCCGCTGCGGCCGCCCGGGCGGATTTAGCCGCCGGTTTCGCGCCCTTACCCGCCTTGGTGGTCTTTGCGGTCACTAGCCCGCCGTCACTTCGCGTCCAGCACAAGGATGGCATCGGCCTCAACCAGCGCGCCGCGCGGCAACGCGGCCACGCCGACCGCGGCGCGCGCCGGATAGGGCTGCGCCATGTACTGCGCCATGACCTCGTTAACCATGGCGAAATGCGCGAGGTCGGTGAGATAAATGGTCAGCTTGACGGCATCGGCAAGCGAGCCGCCCGAAGCGGCCGCCACAGCCGCGAGATTGCGAAACACCTGGTGAATTTGCGCTTCAATGCCGCCGACCAGTTGCATGCTTGCCGGATCTAGCGCAATCTGGCCCGACAGGTAGACGGTTTGGCCGCATCGTATCGCCTGCGAATACGTACCGATGGCGGCGGGCGCGTCGGGTGTCTGGATGGCGTTCTTGCTCATGGCGGGGCTTCCTGAAATGAATGGGCGGGCACCGGTGCACCCGCACACGTAATCACGCACGCATGCACACCAGCACTTAAAAAGGCACCCGCGCCTTATAATGGCAAACAGAGTGCAGCGGGCGTGTCCCGCGTATTTTAAATGACCTCCCGCCCCCCCGCCTTAGTTCAAAACCTCACCAAGCTCATTGGCACCCCCAGAGATGGGGCGCTGCTGCGTTTTCCCCTCGGCAACGAATGCCTCGACTCGGGTGACGCGGCCCAGGCTGCGGCGCATTTGCGCGCAGCAATGGCACAAGACCCGGCCTGCTCGCCCCCCGCGGAAACTGCCCGAGCGCGCGCTGACGCAAAGCGGTGATACCCCCGCCGCGCTCGAACTCCATTGCAGCGGGCTCGACGCTGCGGAGCAAAAAGGCGACAAGAAGGCGACAAACAGGCGGCAAAGGAAATGACCGTGTTCGCACAGCGGCTGTCAAAACAAAACGGACAAAACGGCGAAAAGGTCCGGACATGTCATTGACCACTGTACGCAACAAACTGTTTGGCGCACCGCTCGATCCGATGAACAAGGACACACGCCACGGCATCGCACTGGTTGCGTTCATTGCCTGGGTGGGACTGGGCGCCGACGGCATCTCCTCGTCCTGCTACGGCCCCGAAGAGGCCTTCCGCGCCCTCGGTGAGCACACCCATCTGGGCCTCTATCTCGCCCTCGCCACCGCCGGCACGGTGTTCATCATCGCCCTCGCCTACAACCAGGTGATCGAACTCTTCCCCACCGGCGGCGGCGGCTACCGCGTCGCCACCAAGTTGCTGGGCCCTTACGCCGGGGTGATTTCCGGCGCCGCGCTGATTCTCGATTACGTGCTGACCATTTCCATTTCCATCGCCAGCGGCGTGGACGCCATGTTCAGCCTGCTGCCCCTGGGCTTTCAGTCCTACAAACTGGGCACCGAGGTGGTGCTGATCATTCTGCTTACCGGGCTCAACTTGCGCGGCATGAAAGAGGTGATCACCATCCTGCTGCCAATTTTTCTCGGTTTTATCATCACCCACGCCCTGCTGATCGTCTACGGTACGCTGGCGCATATCGACATGATCCCGGCCCTGATACCCGCGACCATCGCCGAGACTTCAAAACTCTCCAGCGAACTGGGCTGGGCGCATGTGGCGGCGCTGATGCTGCTCGCCTACTCGCAGGGCGGCGGCACCTATACCGGCCTCGAGGCCGTGTCCAACAATGTCAACGTGCTGGCCGAGCCGCGCGTCAAAACCGGCAAGGCCACCATGCTCTACATGGCCTTGTCGCTCGCCTTCACCGCCGGCGGCATCATCCTGCTCTACCTGCTGTGGGACGCCAAGCCGGTGGAAGGTCAGACGCTCAACGCCGTGGTGTTCGGATCGATCATCCGCAGTCTCGGCTGGGAGAGCGAATTCATGATCCAGTCGGCCATTGTCATCGTGCTGGCGCTGGAGGCGGGCCTGCTCTTCGTCGCCGCCAACACCGGCTTTCTCGGCGGCCCGGCGGTGCTCTCCAACATGGCGGCCGATTCCTGGGTGCCGCACAAGTTCCGCTACCTGTCGACGCGCCTGGTCACCGAAAACGGCATCCTGATGATGGGTTTGTCCGGCCTCGGCATCCTGCTCATCACCGGCGGCAGCGTGTCACTGCTGGTCATTCTCTACAGCGTCAGTGTGTTCCTCACCTTCGCCATATCGCTGTTCGGCCTATGCGCCTTCTGGTGGTCAAACCGGGACAAACAGAAAAAATGGCTAGGCCGAATGCTGCTCTCGGCCACCGGCTTTGTTGTCTGCGCCGGCATCCTGGCGATGCTGCTGTTCGAAAAATTTCTCGAAGGTGGCTGGATCGCCGCCATCATCATCGCCGCCATCGTCGCCGTGTGCGTCAGCGTACGCAACCACTACAGCAAGACGCGGCGACAGCTCAAGGCACTCGATTCAACATTCGAATCGGTGGCCTTTGGCAGTGTGACCAACCCGCCCAAACCCGATCAGGAAAAGCCCACTGCGGTGTTCCTTGTCGGCTCCAGCCGTGGCGGCGGCCTGCATGCGCTGCTGTGGGTGCAACGCATGTTCCCCGACCATTTTTTCAATTTCGTTTTCATCAACGCCCGCACCGTCGATTCGCAGGCTTATGGCGGCTCCGAAGAAATGGGCACGATGAAGGTGGAGGCCAATTCGTCCTTGCGCTACTTTGACAACTTCTGCAACAGCAAGGGCTGGGCGGCCAAATCCTATCTCGCCTTCGGCACCGACCCGATCGATGATTTCACCAAACTATGCGAAAAAGTTCACGAGGACTTTCCCAACGCCATCTACTTCACCAGCAAGCTGATCTTCGAATACGACAACTGGTTCACCCGCCTGCTGCACAACGAGGCGGCGCTGGTGCTGCAACGGCGCCTGCACCTGCAGGGCCTGCAAATGATCATCCTGCCGATGAAGCTCTGACAGGAACGCACGCAGAAACAACCCGGGGACCGCGGCTGGCAACGCGTTCAAGACATCCTGTCCCTATCGCGCGCGGGTTTTCCCGCTGCAGGCCAAGCCCGCTGCCACCAAACGCAGCACTCGATCAAACCGCCTGTTTTTGCCTGGGCATGAAGTCAGGAAATCTTTCCTCGCCGCATTGGGAAAACACATGCTTATGACAGAGGGGTAGTTGCAACTTCGCCGAAATT
>CAMDRY010000306.1 GCA_945906975.1 Bordetella parapertussis
CCATACCAAACGGCGATGTACAAGCCGGGCAGGCCGGCTTCATCGACGGTGGGGATATCGGGTGCGGCGGCGATGCGGGCCTTGGCCGTCACCGCGTAGGCGCGGATTTTTCCGCCTTTCACCTGCGGCAGCGAATTCGAGGCCTGGTCGATCATGAAGTCGAGCCGGCCACCCAGCATGTCCTGCAGCGCCGGCGCCGTGCCGCGATAAGGGCTGTACTGGAACCTGGTGTTGGTCGCCGTCTGGAAATACACGCCGCCCATGTGCGAGGCCGAGCCCACGCCCGCCGTGCCGGCCGAGCCCTTGTCGGGGTTGGTCGCCAGCCAGGCGATGAGTTCCTTCAGGTTCTTCGCCGGATTGCCCGCGCTTGCCACCACCAACAGCGGGTTGCTGGCGATCAGCGCGAGCGGCTGCAAGTCCTTGAGCAAGTCGTATTGCAGCGGATAAATCGCGCCATTGATGACATGTGTGCTCCAGTGGCCGATGGACAGCGTGTAGCCGTCGGGCGCCGCGCGCGCCACGCGGCCCACGCCCAGCGTGCCGGCCGCGCCGGTGGTGTTCTCCACAATCACCGTCTGCCCCAGCGTGCGGCTCATGGGCACGGCGATCAGCCGCGCAATCACATCCACCGGGCCGCCGGCGGCAAAGGGCACGACCATGACGATGGGTTTGGTCGGAAAGCCCTGGGCTGCAGCGTCCAGCGACAGCGCGAACAGGATAACGGCGAACCAAGTGCGCAGCATTTTCATGTCCTGCCTTTCTGTCTTCTACCGATGTCATTGCGAGGAACGAAGCCACAAAACAACTTTCTACCCATGTCATTGCGAAGAGCGAAGCGGCAAAATAAGCTTCTACGCTTGTCATTGCGAGGAGCGAAGCGGCAAAATATGCTTCTACCCTTGTCATTGCGAGGAGCGAAGCGACGAAGCAATCTTGTGGCATTACCGTAGTCTTCGCAAGTGCGACGAGATCGCTTCGCGAAGTTTATCCCCGGAGGGGACTGCGCAATGACAGGAGACCGGGGACAAGAAACCGGGTCGCGCCGCTTATCCCACTCATTTCATACTGCGCTGCGCGATTGTGCCATCCGTCTCCTTGGACAATACTGCCCGGCATGAAAACTCGCCCCGCCCTTGTCCTGTCCCTCTGCGCAGCACTGTCGCTGCCTTCACAGGCCCAGACCCCTTCCACCGCGCCGATGCGCCTTGTCGTGCCCTTTGCCGTCGGCGGGCCCACCGACATTGCCGCGCGCATCATCGCGCCGGCGCTCGGAGAGGCCTACAAGCGCACCTTTATCGTCGAGAACCGCGTCGGCGCCACCGGCGCCATCGGCACGGAGTTTGTCGCGCGCTCGGCGCCTGACGGCGCGACCATCCTGTTTGGCACCAGCAGCATCATGTCGGCCAACCCGGCGCTGCAGCCCAAACTGCCCTACGACCCGATAAAGGATTTCGCCCCGGTGTCGCTGGTGGCGCTGATCGAAAATGTGCTGGTGGTGCATCCCTCGGTGCCCGCAAAAAACGTGCAGGAGCTGGTGGCCTACGCCAAGGCCAACCCGAACAAGCTCTCTTACGCCACCTCTGGCGTGGGCAGCACCTACCACCTGGGCTCGGCGCTCTTTGCCTCGCAGACGGGCATCCAGTACACCCACGTGCCCTACAAAGGCCAGGGCCCGGCGGCGCAAGACCTGCTCCGATTGCCCTCATCCCCGCGAAAGCGGGGATCCATGGGCTTGAATACCTAGCCGAGCGACGAACCCCATGGATTCCGGGTGCCACTACGCGGCCCCGCAATGACGGAGTTTGCGTGGATAAGTACGATTCATGCTGCGTGGGGCTTCCAGCCGGTTTGACCTGAACACGGGTGGCGTTAAGCTTGCCTCGATAAATTTCCGGTCAGCCACCCCCCGATCACCCACCACAATGGCATGAAACTCGCCTCATGCAGCCTGTTATTGTTAGACTTAACGGCCTGCCCGGCGCGCCGCTTGCGCCGGTGAAGCACCACCCATCAAGAGGAGTTCGCATGCGCCTTATCCGCAAGACCAAGACATTGACCGTAGCCGCCGTAGTGGCCATAGCCTCCACCCTGCTCGCAACCGGTGCGCTCGCCCAGGCCTGGCCGGCCAAACCGGTGCGCATTGTTGTGCCCTTTGCCGCCGGCGGCAACACCGACCAGCAGGCGCGCATTGTCGCCGAGCGCCTCAGCGTCACCCTCGGCCAGCAGTTTGTGGTTGAGAACCGCGTCGGCGCGGGCGGGGCCATTGCCGCGGAGTTTGTCGCCAAGTCCGCGCCCGACGGCTACACCGTGCTGATGTCGGCGGTGTCGCAAATGGCCATCGTGCCGTTCTTGCAAAAGGTCGGCTACGATCCGGTAAAAGACTTTGCACCGGTGTCGATAGTCGGCAGCAATCCCTTTGTACTGGGCATACACGAGTCGGTGCCGGCCAAAACGGTGCAGGAGTTCGTGGCCTACGCCAAGGCCAATCCGGGCAAGCTCAATTACTCATCGGGTGGCAACGGCTCGATCGGGCATTTGTCAGGCGCGCTGTTTGTGCAGCGTGCCGGCCTGCAAATGGCGCACATACCCTACAAGGGCGGCGCACCGGCGGTGGCCGACCTCGTGGCCGGCGTGGTGCAGATGTATTTTGGCAACGCCTCCGACCTGATCCAGCACTCCAAGAGCGGCAAAATCCGCTTGCTCGGCGTATCGAGCCTCAAGGGCGCACCGCAACTGCCCGGCCTGCCGGCCATTGCCGAGGCCTACCCGGGCTTTCAGACCATCACCTGGAACGGCCTGCTTGCACCGGCGGGCACGCCGCGCGATGTGGTCAACAAGTTCGCCGCCGAAGTGAAAAAAGTCGTCAGTGAAGCGGCCGTCATCGCCCGCCTCGACGCGATCGGCGTGGACCCGGACGGTTCATCACCGGAAGAATTCGCCAAGACCATCGCCACCGACATCAAACAGTGGGGCGATGCGGTGAAGGCGGCGGGGATCAAGGCGGAGTAAGCAGCGCGTCACTCGCTGGAGCATCTTGAGATCCATATAGGCTGGAAAGCCGCACTGGGCGCGGCTTTCCAGGTGGGTGATTTTGTGCGTTTGGATTTTTATTGAGCTGGAGCGAACGGGTTCCAACGTAGGCTTGCACCGCAGTTAGTCAAGGTAAGCGGGCGATACCGCCATCCGTCCGCGTGTTGCCGAGAGCAGACTAAGACCACCGTCGGGTTCCGACCCCAAGCGGCCTCTCAAGATCGCACCCAGAGTGACCGAAATGCAGGGCGGATTCCAGTCATTCGCCAGTACCCGCTTTAGAGTAGCTAAATCAACACTGATGCAATTGCGTTTCAGGGTTTCAGTTTGTTGCTTACAGCCCATTTGGTGATGGCTTCACGCGCTGTAGGAGCGGGACCAACAAAGTGTTCCTGCTTGGTCGTATCAGACACGAATTTGCCGTTTCTGAAGAAAAGGTGTCCGCTCCTTGTCGGTCAGACTTGAGAATAGGCTCAGATCGTCTTTGTCGACAGCAGTCTTCCTGCAACGGTCATGGAATCCACACTCGGGACAATGCCGGTTGAGCACCGTGTCCGGCGGAGAGGCGGCAGACATCAGTGATGCGACCATAGAGACCTTTCTATGCAACGCGCGCGACAAAGCGGCGGCACTCACCGAAAACGTCGCATGTTTCTCGCCATGCACGATTTTCGCCGCACCGGTCTTCGTGCCCAGCGCTTTGGCGATGGAGAGCGCCTCAAACGCGGCCATGGTTTTGTCGGAAGCGGTCAGCCTGTTTTTCGCCGCAAAGCGGATCGGCACAAATCGGGACGGCGCTCCCGCCTGCGTGATCCGCTGGATAAGCGCGATCTCGGCCTCCCAGCTTTCGGTCCGTACTGTTTTGTCGGCGGCGAACCGCCAGGACTCGTGCTTCCAGAGAGCGGGTTTCGTCGAAGCGATGTCCGGTCCCGTCTCTTGGGATGTCAGCTTCCGCAAGCTCTCGCACCGATAAGATTCCTCCCTCGCGGCGACCCATGCTGAGTATTCGGTACCGACGGGAACCTCGCCCTTGAACAGCAGGTGGCACTTAACGGGGCAGGCCAGGAACGCCTCTAGCAAACGCGATGTGACCACGCTTCGCGGATTGTCGTTAGGCGGCTATAAATCCAGGCAACTTGGAGGCCTTCATATCGAAGGTTGCCGTCGCTCGACATCCGAGCCGTCGGTTATGGACACCGATCAGACAATCGGCGAAATCGGAGGTCGTATCCTTCCAGATGAAAAGAGCCTCCTCGATGGCCGGCTCATCCTCGAATCGAACATCGGCCGCATCGAGCAAGCCCGAGATGACCTCAATGATCAGATTCTTCGGCAGGCTGTATCGGCTACGCAGCACCCATTCGGTTTCCAGGAGAACCAGATGGCCGACGAAGACGCGGCGCCCTGCCGCGAGCTCACACTTGATCAGCTTTCGTGCCTTCTCAAACTGAGCTTCGTCATCCCGAACCAGGAAGCGAACGAGAACATTAGTATCGACCCCCAGCATCACCGCGACAACTGCTCAACCGGAACAGGCTTGCGACCCTTT
>CAMDRY010000307.1 GCA_945906975.1 Bordetella parapertussis
CGCGATGCGCCCTATTTCGGCATCGAGATCCCCGATGCACCGGGTAAGTATTTTTACGTCTGGCTGGATGCGCCCGTGGGCTATCTCGCCAGCTTCAAAAATTACTGTGCCAAGGCCGGCATCGACTTTGACGCCTTCATGGCCGACCCTGCGACCGAGCAGGTGCACTTTATCGGCAAGGACATCATTTACTTCCACACCCTGTTCTGGCCGGCCATGCTCAAGTTCGCCGGCACGCCCTACAAGGTGCCGGACAACATTTTCGTCCACGGCTTCATCACCGTGTCGGGCGAAAAAATGTCCAAGAGCCGCGGCACCGGCATCAGCCCGCTGCGCTACCTCGACATCGGTATGAATCCGGAATGGCTGCGCTATTACATCGCCGCCAAGTTGAACGCCGCCGTCGAAGACCTGGACTTCAATCCCGATGACTTCATGGCACGGGTCAACAGCGACCTCGTCGGCAAATACATCAACATCGCCAGCCGCTGCGCCGGCTTCATCGCCAAGCGCTTTGAGGGCCGCATCAAGGCGCAGGGCGGCAACGCCCTGGTCACCACGTTGCAGGCCGCGGCGCCGGCGATTGCCATGCAGATAGACACCCGCGAGTTCGGCAAGGCCTTGCGTGACATCATGGCCCTCGCCGACGAGGTCAACGCCTACGTCAACGACCTCAAGCCCTGGGAACTTGCCAAGCAGGCCGGCAAGGAAGCCGCCTTGCAGGGCGCCTGCTCCGAGGCGCTGCAGATGTTCCGTCTGCTGACGATCTATCTCAAGCCGGTCATGCCCGCGCTCGCTGCTGAAGTGGAAAAATTCCTCAACATCGCGCCGCTGGCTTGGGCCGACACGCAGTCGCTGCTGCCCGACGGCCATCGCATCAACGACTACCAACACCTGATGACCCGGGTCGAGGAGAAACAGCTCGACGCCTTGTTTGACATTCCGGCTGCCGCGCCGAAAAAGGACGAGAAAAAAATGAACAATGCACCGCAAACGCCCGCTGGTAGGGCCTCTCCAGCCGGCGCCCCCTCTCCCCTCCCCTCCCCCGCGGGAGGGGAGGGAGCAGCTGCAACCATCTCGATTGATGAGTTCGCCAAGGTCGACTTGCGTGTGGCCAAAATTGTGAAGGCCGAACACGTCGAAGGCGCGGACAAACTGCTCAAGCTGACGCTGGACATCGGTAGCGAAACACGCACCGTCTTCGCCGGCATCAAGTCGGCCTATGATCCAGCCGCGCTCGAAGGCCGGCTGACGGTGATGGTCGCCAACCTCGCACCGCGTAAAATGAAATTCGGCATGTCCGAGGGCATGGTGCTCGCCGCCAGCGACGACAGCGGTGGTGTCGCAGGGCTGTTTATTCTTTCACCCGATGCCGGTGCCACGCCGGGTATGAAGGTCAAATGAGCCGCAACGCACAATGAGAGTCTGGGCGACAGCGCGCTCCCCGCGCAGCCCGGTTGTCATCGTCCTTGCCACGGGCTTGCATGCGCAGACGCGCGGCATGTCGCGCCGGCACCGCTTTATTGCGCGCATCCATCACTGCGGTCCTCCGTCCGGAATCCGGTAGCAGCACGCCCGATTCCCCTGTCACAGACCGGAGCACCCCATGGCCTCTTTTCACCTTCGCTTTCGTCCGCGCCTGTTTGACGACCTGCGCAGCTACAGCTTCGAGACCTTGCAGAAGGATCTCACCGCCGGCGTGACCGTCGGCGTGGTCGCCCTACCCCTTGCCATGGCCTTTGCCATCGCCTCGGGCGTCAAGCCCGAAGCGGGCATTTTCACCGCCATCATCGCCGGCTTCATCATTTCCGCCCTCGGCGGTTCGCGCGTGCAAATCGGCGGCCCGGCCGGCGCCTTTATCGTCATTGTCTACGGTATCGTCGCGCAGTACGGCCTCGCCAACCTCTTGATCGCCACGGTCATGGCCGGGGTGCTGCTGTTTGTCATGGGCATGCTGGGCATAGGCTCGCTGATCCGGCTCATACCGGTGGCCATCATCATCGGCTTTACCAACGGCATCGCCGTGCTCATTGCCGTGTCGCAGGTCAAGGATTTTCTCGGCCTGAAAATAGACAAGATGCCGGCCGATTTTTTTCATGCCGTGCGCGCCATTTTCGACGCCATCCACACCATTCATCTGCCGACCCTGGCCATGGGCGTGTGTTCTCTGGGCGTGATCGTCTTCTGGCCGCGCTTTGCCGCGCTCTTTAACAAGGCCCGCGCCGAGGGCGTGCCCTCGGGCCGCGGGCGCTTCATGAGCCGCCTGCCCGGGACCATCATTGCGCTGGGCCTCGCCACGCTTGCCACGGCCGCCTTCGAGTTGCCGCTCGAGACCATAGGCTCGCGCTTTGGTGGCATCCCGACCGGGCTGCCCGCCTTTGCGCTGCCCGAACTCAGCTGGGAGGGCGCGCGCCACCTGTTCGCGCCCACCGTCACGATCGCGCTGCTCGGTGCGGTGGAGTCGTTGCTGTGCGCGCGCGTCGCCGACGGCATGATTGGCGACCGCCATGACCCCAACCAGGAACTGATGGCGCAGGGCGTGGCCAATTTCATCGTGCCGTTTTTCGGCGGCATCCCGGCCACCGGCACCATCGCGCGCACCACCACCAATGTGCGCACCGGCGCGCGTACGCCGGTCGCCGGCATCATCCATGCGCTGGTGCTGCTGGGCATCGTGCTGGTCGCCGCGCCGCTGGCCGGCCACATTCCCCTCGCCGCGCTGGCGGCTATCCTGCTGTTCGTCGCCTACAACATGGGCGACTGGCACGAATTCCCCAAGCTGCGGCAGTTTTCGCGCCAGTACCAGACCATCATGATCAGCACCTTTGTGCTGACGGTGATCATCGATCTCACTGTCGCGGTCGAGATCGGTCTTGTGCTGGCGGCGCTGTTTTTTATCTATCGCGTGTCGGCCCTCACCACCTTTGAGGAGGTCGGTGACGACACCCTGCCCGAGGACCTGCACGTGCCCGAGCAGGCCAAGGCTTACCGTATTTTCGGGTCGCTGTTTTTCGGCGCCGTGGGCAAGCTCGAGGCCCTGGTCGAGGAATGCGACGCGCCGGGCGCGCCGCGCGTGCTGATCCTAGACCTGCACCAGGTTATCAACATCGACACCACCGGGCTTGAGACCCTGGATGTACTGCGCAAGACCCTGGAAAAGCGCGGCGCCACGCTGGTGCTCTCGGACGCCAACGAACAGCCGCTGTCGCTGATGCGCCGCAGCGGCTTTCTCACACGCCTGGGCGAACACAACCTGCAGCCGCACCTGCCCGGCGCCATCAGCCGCGCCGAACGGCTGCTGGGTATTCTGTAGAATTGCCCTCTCCTTATACGACGACCCGCTACACATGCCCGAACTACCCCTTTACCTCATCGGTTGGATATTCCTCACCCTCAGCTGCCTCGCCATCCTGGCCGGATCGTGGGTGATCATCGCGCTGCACCGCTCCAGCGAACTGGAGAAACGCATACTCAGCGCCAACGTGTTCAGCGACATGCTGCTGTTCGGCATCTGGATACTCGGACTGGTGGGCAGTATCGGCTTGCTGCTCGGCAAGGCCTGGGCGGTGCTGCCGCTGCAGTTTTTTTGCGTCGTACTGATCCCGCTGACCCTCATCTCGGCGGCCAACCGCATGGTCGCCTTCAAGCGCGAGAGCGCCGCACCGGTGAACTGGTTCAACGCCATCAGCGGCGCCGCCGTGGTGGTGGTGCCGGTGGTGCTGATTTGTGCAGCGGCCATCATGACGCTGCGCAACCCGGCAACCTTGCGGGCGCTGGGCAGTTGAGGCAGTTGCCCCCCTGGAGACACGCCCCCCGGTTTCAGGGTTTGAGGTAGGCGTAGTGCTCGCGTGCCTGCAGGTTGGCGATGCGCACCACCCCAGATGGCGTGAAACCGGGCCCAAGAATGAACTGTTCCTTTTTGAGGCCGCGGTTCTTCAGGGTGATTTCACAGATCTCGAATTTCACGCCACGCGCCGACAAGTCGCCGACGAGCGAGGCGAACTCCTGGTTGTTTGTGCTCTTTGCGCCCTCCATCAGGAAGTCCACGCCCTCGGCATGGGCGACGGCAATAATCTGCGCCTTGGGATCAACATCGAGATGATTGCGGATGTTGCGCAAACCCTTGGTCGCCTGCGAGATGCCGGCGTCAAAGTGGTAGACAACCTTGTCCTGGGCGCTGGCGGGCACGGCGGTCACCGCCGCGGCAATGCCAAAGCCAAAGGCCAGTGCGGCGATGAGGCGGCGCATTTTATTCATGGCGATCTCCTTTTTATCGGCTGCGGCGAGAGCCGCGAGAGCGGCAATGCTACGCCGGTTTAAAAATTTACGAATTTCCCGTCATTGCGAGGAGGCGAAGCCGACGCGGCAATCTCGTCGCCACTGCGAAGCCCGCAGCATGCCAACGAGATTGCTTCGCGAAGGCTGCGGCGAAAGCCGCAAAAGCGGCGACGCTACGCCGGTTTGAAAATTTACGAATTTCCCGTCATTGCGAGGAGGCGAAGCCGACGCGGCAATCTCGTCGCCACTGCGAAGCCCGCAGCATGCCAACGAGATTGCTTCGCGAAGGCTGCGGCGA
>CAMDRY010000308.1 GCA_945906975.1 Bordetella parapertussis
CGCGCCAGCGTTCCATGTCTTCTTTCATGTGCGCGGCCATCTCATCGGGGGTGTTGCCCAGCGGTTCGGCATTGAATTCGGCCAGACTGCTGATTAGCAGGTCCCTTCCCCGGTCCTGTCATTGCGAGCGCAGCGAAGCAATCCGGTCGCTGTTGCGGCGCACCCGGTATTGCCACAAGATTGCTTCGGCGCTCCGCGCCGCGCAATGACAGTGCTCCGTTTTTAGTCCGGCCCTTCAATTTAATCGACGCCGAGGTTCCCCGCCTTGATCACGGCGCGCCAGCGCTCCATGTCTTCTTTCATGTGCGCGGCCATCTCATCGGGGGTGTTGCCCACCGGCTCGGCATTGAATTCGGCCAGACGCCTGACCATCTCCGGCTGGCGCAGGATTTGCGCGATATTCTCCGACAGCTTTTGCGTGATCTCGCGCGGCGTTTTGGGCGGCGCCACCACGCCGAACCAGGTGGTCGCCACCACGCCGGGCACGATCTCGTCCATCGCCGGCACGCCGGGAAAGGCCGGCAGGCGGTTTTTGCTCGTCACCGCCAGCACCTTGAGCCTGCCGCTGCGGATGTTCTGCGCCGCCGCGCCGGGGTTGCCGAACATCATGTCGACGCGGCCGGCCAAGAGGTCGGTGAGCGCCGGCGCATCGCCCTTGTAAGGCACGTGCGTGAGGCTCACACCGGCTTTGAGCTTGAACAATTCGCCGGTGAGGTGGGCCGTGGAACCGCTGCCCTGCGAGGCGAAGGTGAGCTTGCCCGGATTGGCCTTGGCATAGGCGATCAACTCCGGCACGCCGGTCACCGGCAGCGACGGATGCACCATCAGCACGTTGGGCACCGTCGCCAGCACCGACACGGGCATGAACTTCGTTGAGTCATAGCCCAGCCTGGGGTAGAGGCTGATGTTGATGGTGAGCGAGGGCGGCGGCGCGGCGAGCAGCGTGTAGCCGTCGGGCTCGGCGTTATACACAAACTCCGCGCCAATATTACCGGCCGCACCGACGCGGTTTTCAATCACCGCCGGCTGGCCCAGCCGCACACCCAACTGCTCGGCAATCAGCCGCGGCATCAAGTCGGCGCTGCCCCCGGGCGGGTTGGGCACAATAATGCGAATGGGCTTTTGCGGCCAGGTCTGCGCCAGCAGCGGTGATGTGCTTATCAGGCACGCCAGTGCGACAAAAGCGATGCCGCCTGAAGGTAGTTTGAAATTTGTCATGCTTTCCCCTCTCCTTGTCCCTACCCCGCAAAGGGGGAATCTGCTTGTTTGCTACGGCGCATTTCCAAGCCCAACGCACTACACCTCACGCCTCACCCTCACCCCGCGACGGTATCGCCCCCTCCCCCTTGACGGGGGAGGGTTGGGGAGAGGGTGAAACGTCGCAGTCTGCTACAGCGGAATCACCAGCAGTGTCTCAATCGCGCGCGAGTCGTAAATGATTTCGCGTTGCGCAAAGCGCGGGCCGGCCGCGCCCATTACCACACGGTCGCGGCACTGGCCGGTTGAGAATACCGTCATCGTCCCGTCATGGTCCATGGTGCGTACCACCAGGTAATTGGAGCGCACCTCGAGCACGCCGTCTTGTTCGCCGATGATCTGCACGCCGCTGACAATGTGGCGGTAATGGTGCGGCTCGTAAATATTGGCGATGCGCATCGACTTGATGCGGTCGCGCAGCTGCGCCGGCGACTGGCAATCGATTACCGCCAGCGGCAGGCCGCGGTCGGCGTTAAAGCGCGAGGCCACCCGGTAGCGGCCGTCCGCGGTCAGCAGGGCGGCGATGTCCTCGACGCGGTTCTCGTCGATGGCGCGCGCCCATTCGTAAATCAGGTTCTCGACGGCGCGATGATGCGTATCGAGCAGGGGGGTGGTGTTCATGCGGTGATTGTCGGGGGAGGCCATGGCGCTCACAGTCCCATGTCCTGGCGATACACGTTCCAGAAATTGCGCAGCGCGCGCTCCGACAGCTTGCTGTCGCCGCCGCTGGTCAGCGTCTTGCCGCCCATCTCGATGAACGAGGTCTCGTCCTCGCCGTCGCCAATGGCGCGGTCTATCATCTCGCACACCGCCGCGTCCTCCACCGACACAATGCCGGCCGAGCCGGCGAGATTGGCCTGCGCCAGGCGCAGCGCGGTCATCTCATCGCTGTCATCGGCATAACCAAAATAAGTCCACACCAGGTCGGCCTCGTGCGGCCCCCTTGGAATGAGCTGGCGCGTGGCCAGGCTGTTGGAGATCTGGTGCATGACAAAGCCCGGGTAGAGGGTCAGGATCTGGATGCTCACCCCGTCGCCGAACTCGTCCACGCGCTTGAGAAGGCCCGTGTCCTCGAGCTTGAACTGGTCGTTATGCGAGCGCAGCGACGAGGCGGTTTCTTTATAGTCGGTGGTGTTCTTTTCAGTGCCGGCCTTGGTGTAAAAATAAACATGCCGCCCGGCCTCATCGAGAATCATGCGCGACTCCTGCGACTGCCTTGACAGCCCGAAGGTGCCGTAAAAAGTGTGCAGGATGTTGGCGTGATAGGCGTCGCGCGGGTTCTCGTGATACGACTTCCAGTTGGCCTTGATGCGCTGCGTGTCATAGCCCAGCACCTTGAGCGGTTTGCACAGCACGCGGCGCATGCCATCGCCCACCGCGCCCACCCAGTCTTCAAACGGCGCCACCTCGGTCGAGAAGGTGCCGAACACCATGCCGCCAAACGAGGCCACGCGCAGCGTGCGCAGGCCGTGGTCGGCCAGGTCAAAGTCCTCGGGCAGGCCGCCCTCGCCGCGAATGCCCTTGCGAAACGCCGCCGCCGTCAGGCCGCCCTTCAGGTCATAGACCCAGGCGTGATAAACGCAATAGAGCTCCTTCACCTTGCCAAAGGCCTCGCGCGCCACCAGGTTGCCGCGGTGCGCGCACTGGTTGCGCATGGCGTGCAGGCTGCCATCCTCGGCACGCGTCAGCAGCACCGGCATGTCGCCGACATAGGTGTTCTTGAAACAGCCCGGCTCGGGCACCTCGGCTTCCATGCCAAGGTAATGCCAGGCCTTGCCCCTGAAAATGGCTGCCTGTTCGCGCGCATAAATGGCCGGGTCGTTGAGCACCCAATAGGGCACGCGCGTAAAACCCTCTGCGGGCCAGGCGCGCGAAGGCGATTTGCTTTGGGCAGCGACGATAAGCTCCTTGAGGGTGGGTTCCGGGTTCCGGGTTCAGATTATCCGGGAGTTATTGTTGCGGCTCCGTTCGAACGGAGCGACAGACTATTTTGAGGTTAATGCGTGGGCCCGGCTTTGTCCAACCGCCCGCCCGCTACTTTCCTGCCTGCCCCGCCGGCATCGTCCACAAATAAATCACCCGCTCGCGGTCGGTGGCCTTGATGTCCACGCGCCGCTCGGGCGGCCAGTCGCCCATGGTGTGCATGTGCGAGACCACGCGCGCTCCGGGCGCGAGGTCTCGCCACAGCAGGGGGCGCAGCTTGAGGTTGATCTCAGGCCACAAAAACAGCATCACCACCGTGGCATCGCGAAAATCGGTCTTGAACAAATCCTGCGTCAAAAACCGGATGCGATCGACGACACCGGCTTTTTGGGCGTTGTTGCGCGCAAGGGCCATCAGTTGCGGGTCAATCTCCACGCACACGCCGCGCGCACCGCGCTCCTTCACCGCCGCGATCACAATGCGTCCGTCGCCGCAGCCAAGGTCATAGACCACGTCGGTGGCGCCCACCTTGGCAAGTTTGAGCATCGCCACCACCACCTCGTCGTTGGTCGGCTGGTAGGGCACATCGGGCGCGCGCTCGGGCTTGGCGAGGGGTTGCGCTTGCGCGAGCGTGGCAAGGCAGAGCGCGGCGAGGCAAAACGCGCTCAGAAGGTGCCGGCAGCGGAGGGCGGGAGATGCTGTTTTCATATGGGGATATGGGATTTTTCGCGGATTAGATGGCGGCCAGACGTTCCACAGTGTCCGGATATTGCTTTACCAGATTGATCAGTAGCGCGGCCTGCGCATTGGGTTTTGCGCGCCCTTGTTCCCAATTCTCCAGGGTACGTACATTGGTGCGCAAATAGACGGCAAACAAGGCGCGTGAAATTTTCAGGCCTTCGCGCACGCGAATCAACTCCATGGGGGTGACCTGCGGCGCCGGCTTGTATTCGATGGCATGCGTTCGAAGCGTGCGTTTGCCTTGCCGCGCTTTGGCGAGCGCAGCCACTCCCTCTTTGAGTTCGGCAAAAAGGTCGCGTTTTGCGGTGCGGGCCGGTTTGGCTTTGGCGGCGGTTTTCATACTTGCGATTGTACGTAACTATACGTAAGTCGCGTAGTGAGTCCGGAATCCATTTTCTGGAAAACTACCCTTGCCGTGTCCCTCCACCGATGTCTTCGATCGTTAAGAAATTCAAGAACCAGTCCGTGTTGCTTTTATTTAATGTAACTACGATAATTAATGCTGATCGTTTTTGACCCTGCCAAGAGTGAGCGGAACGCGCGCGAGCGCGGATTGCCTTTTGGGCGCGTAGCGGATTTTGAGTGGGCCCGCGCGCTTGTGACTGAAGATGAACGGCACAATTACGGTGA
>CAMDRY010000309.1 GCA_945906975.1 Bordetella parapertussis
AAAGGCCGCGCTCGAAAGCCGGTTCGTCAATCAGGGTAACGCGCTGCAGGCGCAGGGGCTGCTGGACGAGGCGGTGATGTGTTATCGCCAGGCTGTGGAACTCAATCCGGCCGCGGCCGAACTGCACAGCAATCTTGGCAACCTGCTCGACAGTCTTGGCCGGACCGAAGAGGCGGTGGCCAGTTACCGCAAGGCGCTCGCGCTCAAACCGGAGGTCGCCGAGTTGCACAGCAATCTCGGACTGACATTACAGACGCTGGGCCGCTCCGACGAGGCGGTGGCGTGCTACGAAAAGGCCGTAGCGATAAAGCCCGGGTATGCCGGCGCGCATTTCAACCTTGGCCTCGCGCTGCAGGCTCAGGGCAGGCACGAGGCTGCCGCGACGCGTTACCGGCAGGTTCTCGCGCTGCGGCCGGGCTATGCGCAAGCCCATAACAATCTGGCCAATGCGCTCGAGTCGCTCGGGCGGCTCGATGAGGCGATCGTAAGCTACCGCGATGCGGTCGCCCTCGACCCCTTACTGCTTGCCGCCCGCAACGGGCTGGCGTCGGTGCTCGGCCGTCTGGTGCCGCTTTGGCACGTGCCAATGATGAACGACACCATTCGCAATGCGGCTTATTACGAGGCGTTGCGCGCGGCGGTCACGCCCGATTCGAACGTATTCGAGATCGGCACCGGATCGGGGCTGCTGTCCATGATGGCTGCGAAGCTGGGGGCGAAAAGCGTGACTACCTGCGAGGCCGAGCCGATTGTCGCCGCAACGGCGAAACGGGTCATTGCAGATAACGGCCTTGATCAACGTATTCGCTTGCTCGCTAAAAAATCCACCGATGTGAACGTCGGCGAAGACCTGCCGCAGCCGGCGGACATCCTGGTTTCAGAAATTCTCTCCAGTGAGTTGCTTGGCGAGCGCGTGCTGTCGAGCATAGAGGACGCCAAGCGACGGCTGCTCAAGCCCGGCTGCCGCATTATCCCCGCTGCCGGCAGCATCATGATCGCGCTGTTCGGTGGCGAGGATATTGGCAGCAATCTTGCCGTCGGGGACGCCTGTGGTTTCAATTTACGTCAGTTCAACGACATTGTGCCGCGGCGCCAGACCATTGCGCGCAGCGACCTCACGATCGAAATGCTCAGCGCTGATACCGAGGCGTTTCGTTTTGATTTCGAGAGCGCCATCGTCGCGGCCCCGGAGGTAAAGACCTTGAACATTCCGGTGACGGCAGCGGGGCTCTGTCTTGGATTCGTTCAATGGATACGCTTGGAGATGTTCGCCGACATCGTGTTCGAGAACCACCCGTCGGTCAAAGCAGCGGCATCGGGCTGGACGCGCTGCGCGTATGTGTTCGCCTCACCCGTTGAACTCAAAGTCGGTCAGGTCGCGGTCGTTTCAGCGGCGCATAACCGCGTAATGCCGTGGTTTGAATTGCAGGGCGTCGAGTAAGTCCCCGGTGATGCGCTGGAAAGAGCCGTCTGGTGCGGCTTCCCAGCCGCCAGACTGGAAAAATATCGGCCGTTAGGCGGGTCAGGCCGCCGCTGAAAGTGGCCTGGCGACCCGTTTGATCCCCATGTCCTTCAGTGCGAGCGCCACCGCGCCGATCATATTGCGCATTTCATTGGCGTCGATGGCGCCGATGCAGCCGACGCGGAAGGTTTCCATCTTGGTCAGTTTGCCCGGATAAAGGATGTAGCCGCGATCGCGCAGGTGGGCGTAAAAAGTGTCGAAGCGGTAATTTGGATCATCCGGGGCGTGGAAGGTGACGATGATTGGCGCCTGTATTGTCTGGGCAAGGAAGGGCTTGAAGCCCAGGGCCGCCATGCCTTCGATCAGCGTGTCGCAATTGGCCTGGTAGCGCGCCCCGCGTGCGCGCTGTCCGCCGGCGGCTTTGAATTGGTCGATGGCGGCGCGCAGTGCCGCGATGACATGGGTGGGGGGCGTGTAGCGCCAGCGGCCGTTCGATTCCATGTAGGCCCACTGGTCATGCAAGTCCATCGCCAACGAATGGCTGTTGCCGGCGCATTCCTCCAGCACCGATTTTCGCGCGATGACAAAGCCCATGCCAGGCACACCTTCAAGGCATTTTCCCGAGGCGGAGATGAGCGCGTCGAAAGGCATTTTTTGTGCGTCAATCTCAATGGCACCGAAGGAGCTCATGGCATCGACAATGAGTCCCTTGCCGCGTTTCGCGCATTCGGCGGCGATATCCGCCAGCGGGTTGAGAATGCCTGCGCTGGTTTCGCAGTGCACCTGCGCGACATGCGTAATGGCCGGGTCGGCATCGAGCGCGTCTGCGATCATTTTTCCGGTCGCCGGCTTGTCCTCGGGAATGGCCAGTTCAACGGCGTCGCGTCCGAGGTATTTGCAGATTTTCAGGATGCGCTGGCAGTAGGCGCCGTTTTGCGGCACCAGCACCTTGCCGTTGCGGGGCACGATGGTGCCGATGGCCGCCTCGACCGAAAAGGTACCGCTGCCCTGGAGTGGAACGCAGACGTGGGTGGATCCGGCATTGGCGATGGCGAGGATGTCCTCGCGCAGGCTGGCCACGAGGGCGTTGAAGGCTGCATCCCACGATCCCCAGTCGCGCAGCATCGCCTGCTTGGTGGCGAGCGAGGTGGTCATGGGCCCGGGGGTGAGTAGAATGGGTTCGTTGCCGATGATCATGATGAGTCCCTCAATGGAAACGGCCAGAATTGCAGCGACCAGGGCCTCAGTTTAGCGGTTGTGAGCCCGGATGCGCCAGCGGCCGTGGCGCGCACCGTTGCCGACTTGGTGCGGATGCAGCCCCAGTCAGGCGAGGGCGCCGACAAAATTGCGCCCGCGCGGACCTTGCATCGCGTCATCGATCATGCCGCGGGCCGTTTTTTCATCCACGCCATAGGCCGAGAATTGCGTGTCCACGCCAAGCATGCCGAGGAAGGCCTCTAATGCAGATGCCGGGTCGCCGACATCAGCGCCGAACACGCGGCCAAGCACGGCATCGCGGTCCGCTCGCTTGCCTTGGGCAAGCCGCCAGACCATGGGAAGCGTGAACGAACAGGCCAGGCCGTGCGGCAGGTCGTGCAGCAGGGTCATGTCGTAGGAAATGGAATGGGCCAGCGCGGTTTTGGTGTTGGAGAAAGCAAGGCCGGCGAGCAGGCTGGCCCGTGCGGCCGCGGTGCGTAGCGCCGGATCGTGGGGATTTTTCAGCAAAGAGGGAAGCGTTGCAAGGACAGTGCGCGCGGCTTCAACCGCAAGCGTGTCGGAGATGGGGTTTGAATTGACGTTCCAGATGGACTCAAGCGCGTGCGACAAGGCGTCCAGTCCGCTATTGCGCGTGACCGTCTCCGGCAAGGACAAAGTCAACTCCGGATCGACCAGCGCGGCCTGCGGCCAGGTTTCGTTCAGGTGCAGCGAGTATTTTTTGGGTTGGGCGGAGGTGCGGTCCCATAGGGTTGCCCAAGGTGTGACTTCGCTGCCGGTACCTGCGGTGGTCGGTACGGCGATCATCGGCAGCGCGCGGGTGACGGCGGGTGTCTTTCCGGCCGCGAGCGCGGCATGGATCTCGGAAAAATCACCACTGGCGACACCCGGCAGCAGCATTTTTGCGCTGTCCAGCACCGATCCGCCGCCGACCGCGAGCACGACGCAGTCAGGATGTTTTGTCCAGAACGCCTTGTAGGTTTTACTCACCCAATCGAGTTCTGGATTGGGTTGCACATTGTCGATCACGCCGGCCAGGCGCTTGCCCAGCATGGCTTCTAGCCGCGCGAGCAGTCCGGTGCCGGCGGCCTCAGGAAACGTCACAAGGACCGCATGCTTCTCGCCTAGCAATGCCGGCAGGCGCTCGAGCACGCCCCAACCGAAATGAACGGCGACAGGGTTGTGGTACTGCCATGGCGTGCTCAAGGGTAACCTCTCAGATATAGCGTTTGCGGATGCTTGCAGATAGCAGGTCAATGGTGGTGACAAACAGGATGATGATGATCAGCACGGCGCAGGTCTGGGCGTACTGGAAACCGCGAATCACCTCGTAGAGCACCACGCCGATGCCGCCGGCGCCGACCATGCCAACCACCGAGGCCGAGCGTACGTTGGACTCAAGCCGATACAGGGAGTATGAAATCCACAGCGGCAAGACTTGCGGGATGACGCCAAAGACAATTTCCTCGATGGCCAGGGCCCCGGTGGCGCGCACGCCCTCGACCGGCCGCGGATCAATCGCCTCGACCGCTTCGGCGAATAACTTGGCGAGCACGCCAGTGGTATGCACCCAGAGCGCGAGCACGCCGGCGAAGGGCCCGAGGCCGACGGCGACGATGAACAGCATGGCGAAGACCATTTCGTTGATGGCGCGGCAGGCGTCCATCATGCGACGCACCGGCTGGTAGATCCAGGGAGGCACGATGTTGGAAGCGGAGAGCAGGCCGAAGGGCACCGCGCAAATGATCGCCAGCACCGTGCCCCAGATGGCGATGTGCAGGGTGATGATCATTTCCTTGAGGTAAATCTCCCACTCGCGAAAATCCGGCGGGAAAAAGTCACTGGCGTACTTGGCCATGT
>CAMDRY010000310.1 GCA_945906975.1 Bordetella parapertussis
AAAAGAATGGCGCGACGGGCGCACAGGTTCTCGGGACAATCATCGCGACAATCATCGCGACAATCAACCCGATCGGCCGCCCTTGCGCGACCCTGATTTGCGCTAAGGGCCTGGCGCCACTAGCGGCCCACCCGGGCCCACCCGGGCCCACCCGCGCCCGACCAGGTCTATTTTCCGGAGAGCAAAGCCTTGAGGTCGGCCACCAGCGGGCCGGTATCGCCACCATGGCGCACGAACAAGCGCAAGCGGCCCAGCGGATCGAACACATAGCTGCCCGCGGTATGGTCCATGGTGTAGCTGTCGGCTGTCTTGCCCGGCACTTTCTGGAAAAATACCTTGAAGTCCTTGGCGGTTTTTTGCGTTGTTTCAAGATCGCCGTACAGACCAAGAAAACCCGGGTCAAAGGCCGGCACATATTGGGCCAGCAATTCGGGCTTGTCGCGCTCAGGATCAACGGTGACAAACAACACTTGTACGCGCTTGCCCTCTTCACCGAGATATTCTATGACATGTTTCATCTCGACCATGGTGGTCGGACAAACATCGGGGCAACGCGTATAGCCGAAAAACATCACAACCGCCCTGCCCTTGAAGTCGGCAAGGGTGCGGACCTTGCCGCTGTGGTCGGTGAGCTTGAAATCCTTGCCGTATTCGGCACCGGTGATATCGGTGCTGTTAAATTTTTGGCCCGAAGGGGCGCAGGCGCACAGCAGTGCGGTCATTGTGACCAGGGCGAGGGCGAGCCGAACGCGCATCGGTTTGCTTTGCGCTTCAGGCAAAGTAGTGAACTACCAGCAGCGCCGCAAACAGCAGCGAGAGGTAGAGGATGGAATAGCGAAAGGTGGTGCGCGCCAGCGCATCACTGTAGCTGATAAAAATACGCACGGCGTACCACATGAACACCAGGCCGAGCACCACCGCCGAAACGAGATAAATCCAGCCGCTCATGCGATAGACGAAGGGCAGCAGGGTGGAGGCGACCATGATGATGGTGTAGAGCAGCACCTGCAGGCGGGTGAATTTTTCGCCATGCGTCACCGGCAGCATCGGCAGGCCGGCCTTGGCGTATTCCTCGGTGCGGTACAGCGCGAGCGCCCAGAAGTGCGGTGGCGTCCAGGTGAATATGATCAAGAACAGCAGCATGGCATCGGGCGTAACGCTGTCCGTCATGGCCGCCCAGCCCAGCACCGGCGGCATCGCACCCGATGCGCCGCCGATGACGATGTTCTGCGGCGTCGCCGGCTTGAGGATGACGGTGTAGATGATGGCGTAGCCGACGAAGGTGGCGAGGGTGAGCCACATGGTCAGCGGATTGACCCAGATATTGAGCAAACACAGGCCGGCTCCCCCGACGATGCTGGCGAAAACCAGAGTTTCGATGGAATTGACCTCGCCCAGTGGCAGCGGACGCCCGCGCGTGCGCGCCATCAGCGCATCGATTTTCTGTTCCACCAGGCAATTGATCGCGGCGGCTGCGCCGGCAACAAGGGCTATGCCCACGGTGGCCGCCAGCAGCGGCACCAGTGGCAGCGCCACACCGGCCGGCACCGCCAGCAGCATGCCGATCACGGCACAAAAGACGATCAGCGACACCACACGCGGTTTGGTCAGCGCGTAGAACTGCCGCAGCCGGTTAAACAGGCCGCTGCGGTGTTGGCTGAGGGGGACGGTTTGATTCATGCGGAGCCCGGACTTACGCAGGCGCGGGGGGCGGAAAAGAGGCGAAAGTTTATCACGACCACGCTCATCAACAGCAGCGCCGCTCCGGCATTGTGGGCGGCGGCTAGGTAGAGCGGCAGTTGTAATGCGACGATGGCAAGGCCTATGCCGACCTGCAGGCACAGTAAAAAGAGCAGCGCAATCCCGAGCGAGCGCAGTGCACGTTGCCCGAGCAGTTTTGAGCCGAACCATCCGAGTAGCAAAAACAACACGAGCGCCCCGAGGCGATGCATCCAGTGGATCGCCGTGAGCGCCTCGAGGCTAAGGAATTCGCCATCGGCCGTCTTGCCCAGATCGCGCAATAAGGTGAAGCCATGACCGAACTCCATCGGCGGGAGGATCTGGCCTTTGCACCAGGGCAGGTCCGGACAACCCATGGCCGCGTAGTTGGTACTGACCCATCCGCCCAGGGCGATCTGGCCAACAAGCAGCGCCAAGGCAATGGGCGCGGCGCGGGTGAGCAAGGGTGGCAGGGTCTTCGCATCGATGGCCGGCCAGTTCATTTGGCGCGCCGACAACCAGGTGAGCAAGGACAACACCGTCATGCCGCCCAACAGGTGGCCGGTGACGATCAGCGGCATCAGCATCATGGTGACGGTCCAGGCACCAAACGCGCCCTGCAGGCAGACCGCCACGAACAAGGCGGTCGCAAGCCAAGGCGACTGGCCCAGTTGGCGGCGCTTGAGCCAGGCCAGCGCGGCGATGACTATGATCAGCAGTCCGAGCAGCTTGGCGATATAGCGGTGGAACATTTCCTTCCACGCTTTTGCCATGGAAACCGGTCCGCCCGGTTGCGCCGATTCGGCTTTGGCGATTTCTTCGGCCGCGTGTATCGGCGTCAGTTTGCCGTAACACAGCGGCCAGTCGGGGCATCCCAGTCCGGCGTCAGACAGACGGACAAAGGCACCAACTACCACGACGATGAAGGTAAGAACGGCGGCAGCGAAGATCAGGTTGCGGAACATGCCTGGGGCGGGCCTAGCCAACGCGCGAAACGCGCAGCAGGCGTTCGATGTCTTTTTTGATACGCGACGGATCGGCCTCTTTGGGAAAGCGCATCATCAGGTTGCCCAGCGGATCAACGAGGTAAATGTGGTCGCGTCGCAGGCCGCCAGGGGAAGGTACGGGGAACTGTCCGAGCAGGGGGCTGCCCGCCGCGCGCACCATGCGCGTGCCGTCGAAGGCACGCATGACCGTGGTGTCGAGTTGCGCCGCGTCATCGATCAACCATACGCGCTCGATGCGTTCCATTTCACGGCCCTGGGTAAGGCGCACCTGGCGCATCTGGTAGAGCTTGATCTGGCAGGCCTCGGGGCAGGTGCCGCTATCCACTTGCAGCATGACCCAGCGGCCCTTCATCTCTGCCAGGCGAAAGGGCTTGCCATCTAGCAGCGGCAGCGCTGTATCGGGCAAAGAACGCGCCTCGATCAGTTCGCCATAGTTCATGAGTTTTCCCGGTGGAAATACAAAAAACGCCAACCACGCGGCAATCACCGGGGCGGCACAAATGGCCATGACGAGCATGGCCTGCCGGCGCCCGCTGCGACGGCGGCGCTCAAAATCGGCGCGCTCGGGGCCGGTGTTGGGGCTAGGATTTTTTGCGGAAGTTGAGGAGAACATAGAGGACCAGGATCAATACTGCGATTGAATACCACTGCAAGGCATAGCTGCGATGTTTGTCTGCGCCCAGGTTGGGCGGCTCCCAGGCCCGTTCCAGGCCGTCTTTCGTATCGTTCGTCTGCTGCATCACCACCGGCTGCAAATCCAGACCCGTCGCCGCGCGGGCGCGTTCCAACGTCAGGTTCTGCCACACCCGTCCATCCGCTGCGGCGGCGTCTTTGCCCAGTTCGACAAACCGCGCCGTCGGCACCACTGCGATCCCTTCGAGTTGCTGCAACCCGGCCGGCGTTTCTATAGCCGGCAAGACCTCGCGCCGCGGGCCGGAAGCAACCCAGCCGCGATTGACCAGCAGCGCAATTTGCCCGCCCTCGAGTCGCAGCGGCGTCACCACCTGGTAGCCCGCCCTGCCGTGGGCGACCTTGTTGTCGAGCAACACCGTTTTTGCCGCGACAAACTCGCCGCGCGCGCTGATGCGCGCCCATTCGTATTGCTCCGCGTCCACCTTCTTTACGGGCAGCGCCAGCATCACCGTCTGGCGCGCATCGAACAGCGACTGGCGCGCCAGCTTTTCGTCGGCACGCCGCATTTGCCAGTTACCCAGGGAAACGAGCAAGGCCAGCCCCGCGATGGCCGCAAAGGTGGGGGCAAACCCGGGACGAAACCGCCTACCCTCTGCCGTCATTCGACACAGGCCTTTTGTTCCGTTACCCTGCAATCCATGCGCATTGTCGTCCTGATATTCATCATACTGATCATCGGCAGCCTGGGCTCCGCCCTGTTCTACATGATGAAAGACCGCGAGCCCGGCTCGACCCGCATGGTCAAGGCCCTGGCGCTGCGCGTCGCCTTTTCAATCACGCTGTTTCTGCTGCTTATCGCCGGATTTCACTTCGGCTTCATCACCCAACGTCTGGGCTAGTCCGCGAACATCTGATAGACAGCGACACACCGCCACGGTTCAGCGGCCGCGTGCCTTTAACAGGCCGCTTAATCCACCCACCATAACCACCCACCATAGTCACCCATAAGCGCCTCAGGCCACAGCACGGCCACCAGCGAAGCATTGTCCCGCCACACACCGGCCGGCACATCTGATCTTGCAAAAAAAACGCCGCACTAGGTGCGGCGCTTAAACTCCCTTCATCCCGATACCGCTATGGGCGGGTACCTCCTCCTGTTATTCCTTATAAACCAAC
>CAMDRY010000311.1 GCA_945906975.1 Bordetella parapertussis
TCACTAAGGGCATGCAACGATGCAAAGCCGTTCCTCAGACCTTCACCTTGCCGATTTTCACCGTCCAACGCGAATCGGGCGGAAGAACCTGCTTGAGTGATTTATTTGCCTACTTGGCGTTGCCGGATACGCCAAGAAGCCGTTCGCAATAGCGCGCCATCATATCGACCTCAAGATTGACCGGGCTGCCGCGCTTGAGCGTGCGCAGCGTGGTCATGGCGATGGTGTGCGGAATCAGGTTTATTTCGAAGTCATCGCCATCGACCGCGTTGACGGTAAGGCTTACACCCTGCACCGTAACGGAACCCTTGCGCGCGATGTAGCGGGCGATGTCCCTTGGCGCGCGGATGGCCAGCAGGCGGTTGTCGCCAAGCGCATCAAAGCGCAGCACCTCGCCCACGCCGTCAACATGGCCGGAAACCAGGTGACCGCCAAGGCGATCGGCAAGGCGCAGGGATTTTTCAAGATTGACCTCCCCGGGCATCGCCAGGCCCGTCGTCACGCGCAGCGTCTCGTTCGACACGTCCGCCTCGAACCCCTTGCCATCCTTCAGCACCGCGGTCAGGCACACACCGTTGAGGGCAATGCTGTCGCCTATGGCAACGTCGCTCATGTCGAGGCCGCCCGCATCAATGGCGAGGCGCTGACCGCCGGTGGTGGGCGCTATGCGTGTGATGCTGCCAACAGCAGCAATAATGCCTGTGAACATGATGGAATTAAGCCAAGTAAATCGCGATTATCCCCCATCCCGCATCCCTCATCCACTAGGCCAGAAGCTATTCGAGCTTGATGCCCGAATCTTTGATCACCTTCGCCCACTTGGCTTTTTCACCGCCTATCCAGGCGGCGAGTGCTTCGGGCGTGTCGGTAAGCACCTCGGCACCCTGCCCCAGCAGACGCTCTTTCATGTCTGCGCTGCCAAGGATGCGTGACAGCTCGCTGTTGAGCCTCGCCACAACATCGCGCGGCGTTCCCGCCGGCGCAAGAACGCCCTGCCAGGATCCGCTCAAAAAACCGGGTACAAATTCGCCAATCGTCGGCACATCCGGAATCTGCGCGACACGCTTTGCCCCGGAGACCGCGAGGATGCGTATCTTGCCGGCCTTGACCTGCGGGTAGGTGGCGATCATGCCGTTCATGATCAGGTTGGCCTGCCCCGCAGCCACATCAGTGACCGCCTGGGAACCGCCCTTGTAGTGAATGAAGGTCCATTGCGAACCGCTGCGCAGGGCGAGGTCGACGCCGGCAAGATGCGGCGCACCGCCCAGCCCGGATGTGGCGAAATTGAGTCTGCCCGGGTTGGCCTTGGCGTGGGCGATGAGCTCGGTGACCGTGTTCACCGGAACCGACGGGTGGACGCCCAGAACATGCGGCGAATAGGCGACAAAATTGACCGCGGCAAAATCCTTCACCGGATCGAACGCCATGTTGGGGTAGACGCTGGGGTTGATGGCGAGCGCACCAAGGTCGGTCAGCAACAGCGTATAGCCGTCGGGCGCCGAGCGCGCCACAAATTCGGCGCCCACGTTGCCGTTTGCGCCGGGCTTTGCCTCCACGATGACCGGCTGACCCCAGGCCTCGGAAAGCTTGGCGCCGATCTGGCGCGCCAGGATATCCGAGGTGCCGCCGGCGGCAAAGGGCACGATCAGGCGTATGGGTTTATTCGGATAGCCCTGCGCAAACAAGCTCGTTGCAAACAGCGCGAGCGCGAGCCCTGCAAACAATTTCGGCAGCTTCATTTCCCCTCCTCCATTGCGGCATGTGCCGCTTTTTGAAGCGCCGCTTTACAGCGCCCGCTTCAATCCCCTTGATTCCTTCGCGCTACCCCGCAACTGCTGACACGGGCTGCCAAAGGATTCCCGCAAAAACCTAGGCACCGACGTATGCCGTCTTGACCGAGGTGTAGAACTCACGCGCATAGCTGCCCTGCTCGCGTGAACCGTAAGACGAGCCCTTGCGTCCACCGAAAGGCACATGATAGTCCACGCCCGCCGTGGGCAGGTTGACCATCACCATGCCCGCTTGCGAATGGCGCTTGAAGTGTGCGGCGTACTTGAGCGAGGTGGTGGCAATGCCAGAAGACAGGCCAAAAGCGGTGTCATTGGCCACAGCCAGCGCCTCATCGTAATCCTTGACGCGCATCACGCTCGCCACAGGCCCGAAAATCTCTTCACGATTGACCCGCATGTCCGCGCTGGTTTCGGTAAAGAGCGCAGGCGCGAAATAAAAGCCCTCGCTATCGCGCTTCAGGCGCTCGCCGCCGGCGAGAAGTTTCGCCCCCTCTTTTTTGCCAATCTCGACGTAGGACAAATCCTGCTCCAGTTGCTCGAGGCTTGCCACCGGTCCGATGTCGGTGCCATCCTTGAGTGCGTTGTCGATTTTCAGGCCCTTCATGCGCTCGGCCAGCGCGGCGACAAAACGGTCGTGAATACCGGCTGTGACGATCAGCCGGCTCGCCGCTGTGCAACGCTGCCCGGTGGAAAAAAATGCACTTTGCGCCGACAGTTCAACGGCGAGCTTCAGGTCGGCATCATCCAGAATGACCTGCGGGTTCTTGCCGCCCATCTCCAGCTGCACCTTGGCCAGACGCGCGCTACAGGCCTCTGCCACGCGCTTGCCCACCGAAACCGAGCCGGTAAAGCTGACAGCGTTAATGCGCGGGTCGGTAAGCAAGGCCTCGCCCACCACACTGCCGCGGCCCATCACCAGATTGAACACACCGGCCGGCAGGCCGGCGCGCGAAATAATCTCGGCCAAGGCCCAGGCGCAACCGGGCACCAGGTCGGCGGGTTTCATCACCACGCAGTTGCCATAGGCGAGCGCAGGGGCGATTTTCCAGGCCGGGATGGCGATGGGAAAATTCCACGGCGTGATGATGCCCACCACCCCGACCGGCTCGCGCGTGATTTCCACGGTCACGCCGGGGCGCACCGAGGGCATCACCTCGCCACCCGGGCGCAGGGCCTCGCCGGCAAAATATTTGAAAATATAACCGGCACGCGCCGCCTCGCCTATGCCCTCGACGCGTGTCTTGCCCTCTTCGCGCGACAGCAGCGTGCCCAACTCGTCCTTGCGTGCGATGATTTCCGTGCCGATGCGATCAAGCGCGTCAAAGCGCGCCTGCGGCGTGGAAACAGACCAGACTGGGAAGGCCGTCACCGCCGCGGCCATCGCCAGTTCCACCTGGGCCTTGTCAGCGCCGGCATATTCACCGACCACGTCCGACAGGTCGGAGGGATTGATGTCCTTGGTGGCACGCGCGCCGTCTTTCCACTCGCCGCCGATGTAGTTTTTGTGCAGGGTTTCAGCCATGTCTTTGCGTTTCTTTAAAAAAATTCAGGGAGAGTCGGGGGAAACAGCGTGCTGGCAAAGCCGCCGGATTCCGGCCGCAGCATCGCTTTTAAGTGTCGCAGAAGCGACACGCCAAATCCAGAAACAATACAAGTTATACGACAACATACAACCTCCATTCCAGAGCCGTTTATACTGCACTTTTGCTCTCATGTGAACGTGTCATCGTCGCGCTGCGGCCATCATGCGCCCGCTTCAAGCGCTCGCGACTATTACCCAGATGGGTGCGCATGGCCGCCCGCGCCGCCTCCGGATCACTGCGCTCTATGGCGGCAAAAATATCCTCATGCTCGCGGTTGACGCGGCGCAGGTAATCGGCGCCCTCCTCGCGCTGGAACTGGGCGGTGTTGATACGCGTGCGCGGGATATGCGCCGGCCCGAGCTCGCCCATCAAATCGGCCAGATAGCGGTTGCCTGAGGCGAGCGCGACCTGGCGGTGAAACTCATAGTCGGGCCGCACCGCGTCCTCCTCGCGATCAACGCAGGTGGCGAACTCATCCAGCGCGCGGCGCATCGCGGCCAGCTGCAGGCTATTGCGGCGCGTCGCCGCCAGCGCGGCGGACTCGGTTTCCAGACTGATCCGCAGCTCCAGCACCTCCAGCACATCGCGTATGGTGGCGAGCTCGGGCAGGGCCAGCTTGAGCGGACCGTTGACGCGCGCATCAAGTACAAAGGTGCCTATGCCGTGGCGCGTGTCGACCAGGCCGCCGGCCTGCAGCCGCGAGATCGCTTCTCTAACCACGGTACGGCTGACGCCGTAGGCGCGCATGATTTCCGCCTCGGTCGGCAGCTTGTCGCCAGGACGCAGCTCACGCCACTGGATGCGCTCGGACAGGCTTGCCACCAGTTGCTGCGTGAGATTGCGTCCGCGCGGGGATTTGTCCGGCGATGACAGCAAAGCGGTTGCAGGTGCGGGCGCTTCGACGCGTGGCGGAACTTCAATTGTTTGGCGGCGGGGGCTTGACATGGGCAGATACAGGCACCGTATAATAAAAATTGAAGAGGTATGATGACATACAAAACAAAACTCACAAAACCAGCCTGACAATAACAAATAACAGCCAACAAAACTGTAGCGAGTTACGCTGAGCACGGCATCAAGTCCCTAGTGTAGTGCGTCAAACAGATTGCAACTTATTGAGTCGTGCCCGCGCTTTGACGACCTTCGCGAGGATGTCCGA
>CAMDRY010000312.1 GCA_945906975.1 Bordetella parapertussis
TCAAGCGACGCCACCAATATCCAACTCAGTATAGAGCGCGATGGCGGCGACTATGTCATCAATGGCCGCAAGTGGTGGATCACCAACGCGCCCGATCCACGCTGCGCCATATTCATTGTCATGGGCAAGACCGACCCGGCCAACGCCAATCGTTACCAACAGCAGTCGATGGTCCTGGTGCCGCGTGATGCCCCGGGACTCAAGGTCCTGCGCCCTCTTACGGTGTTCGGTTATGACGACGCGCCGCAGGGCCACGGTGAAATGGTGTTCGAGAATGTGCGCGTGCCTGCTGCCAACATCCTTCTTGGCGAGGGACGCGGGTTCGAAATCGCACAGGGCCGCCTCGGTCCGGGCCGCATACACCACTGCATGCGTCTGACTGGCCTCGCCGAGCGTGCGCTTGAATTCATGTGCAAGCGCACCAAGTCGCGCGTTGCGTTTGGCAAGCCGGTGTCCGAGCAGACGGTCACGCTCGAGCGCATCGCCGAGTCTCGAATCATGATCGATCAGGCGCGCCTCTTGACGCTCAAGGCCGCTTACATGATGGACAAGGTCGGCAACAAGCACGCCAAGGCGGAGATCGCCATGATCAAGGTGGCTGCGCCGCTGATGGCCTGCAAGGTCATCGACTGGGCGATCCAGGCGCATGGCGCGGGTGGGCTGTCCGAGGACTTCCCGCTCGCCGATGCCTACCAGAGCGCGCGCACACTGCGCTTTGCTGATGGCCCGGACGAGGTGCATCGCAACCAGATCGGCAGGCTGGAGCTGGCGAAATACCTGTGAAATACCTCTAAGGCGGTGCGGATGATTAAGCTCTGCGGATTTGGCGTCAGCAATTATTACAACAAGATAAAAATCATCTTGCTCGCCAAAGGCGTTCCGTTCGTGGAGGAGTACGTGGGTGTGTCGCATGACTCACTGCGCCTGCAGCAGTCGCCGGCGCGCAAGATTCCGTTTTTGGATGTGGATGGGCTGGTGTTGTCCGAGTCACAGGCGATCGCCGAGTATCTTGAAGACGCTTTTCCGCAGCCGGCGCTATATCCGGCGGATGTGCTGGAACGTGCGCGCTGCCGCGAACTCATCGAGATCATCGAGTTGTACCTCGAGTTGCCGGCGCGCCGCCTGTACCGTGAGGCATTTTTCGGCGGAACGGTTTCACCGGAGCTGAAGGAGCAGGTGAAGGCGGAGCTCGTGCGCGGTGTGCGGGCGCTGGCGGTCACGGCGAAGTTTGCGCCCTACATTGCCGGCGGCGTATTCACCCATGCCGATTGTGCCGCCGCGGTACACCTGCCACTGGTTTCCATCGCCGGGAAGAAAATTTATGGCATCGATCCGCTTGAGGGCATTGCCGCGATAAGGCCTTACCTGACAATGCTCGGAGGACACCCCGCAGTGAACAAGACCAACGCAGAGCGCAAGGCGGCTGAGGCGGCGATGATCACGGCGCGGGCGAAACCCGCTTCAAGTTAGCGGGCCCGTAGTCGCGCTTTCGCGCTAGTCGCTCTAGTCGCTTCGGTCGCTTCGGTCGTTTCAGTCGCTTCAGTCGCTTAAGGGATTGGTGCCGCGGGCAAGTCAGTTTTTGATGGTGAATGGATTGACGGGGTTTTTTTTAGCGAGCAGGCCTTCGGTGCGTGCGCGCACCGCACCGAGAATTCCCGGATGCGTCAGCACCCAGAAACGTTCTTCCAGTACGGCATTCACTCCGGCGTCGGCGATGTCGTCCGCCGACAGGCGTCCTGAGCGCACGGCGTGGCGCAAGTCCGCTTCCTGGGCCTGGCGCACGGGGCTTTTCTCTCCGTCCCCTGCTGCAGGGCCGGGGCGGTTGCGGTCCGAATCGGCGATGCCACTGGGAAAATACGCCGGGCACAGCACCGAGCAGCGTACCGCACTGCCCCGTTGCTCCAGGTCGTGATAAAGGCATTCGGACAATGCCACCACGGCGTGCTTTGAAACAGAGTAGGCGCCCATTCCCGGAGGCGAAATTAATCCGGCGACCGATGCGGTGTTGAGGATGTGCCCCTCATTTTGTGCCAAAAGCAGTGGCGTGAACACCTGCATGCCGTGGATGACGCCCTTGAGATTGACCCCGAGCACCCAGTCCCATTCGGCGACGGTCGTTTCCCAAACCGGCCCCAGCGGCGCGACGCCGGCGTTGTTGCACACCACGTGTGCCGCACCCCATGCGGACAAGACCAGTTCGGCGAGCGCTTTGACATCGTGAAGTTGCGACACATCGACTGGCAATGACACCACCTGCGCGCCGGAGGCCTTGAGTGATTTTTCAGCGGACGCGAGGGCGCTTGCGTCGACATCGGCAAGGACTAGTCGCATGCCCTCGGCCGCAAAGCGCGCGGCGAGTGCCGTTCCCAGCGCGCCCGCGGCGCCGGTGATAATCGCGACCTTGTTTTTTAGTTCTCGCATATTGTGGGGCGGGTGTGCTGGTGTGCAGGTGTCAGGTGTCAGGCCTTAGGTTTCAGGCGTCAGGTTTCAGGTGTCAGGCGTCAGGTCTGGGGAGGCACCGCGCGCGGTTTGCGGTCTTCATCAGTGGCGACGTAGGTGAGCGTCGCTTCGGTAACTCTTACAGTTTCGAGGTCCGATGGATTGCGTTGTGCGTAGACCTCGACGTTGACGGTGATCGAGGTGTTGCCGACGCCAACGATGTCGGCGTAAAAACTCACGACGTCGCCGATCAGCACGGGTTGCTTGAAGGTGAACGCATTGACCGCCACGGTGGCGACGCGTCCGCGCGCGCGCCGCGCCGCCATCACGCCGCCGGCAATGTCCACCTGCGACATGATCCAGCCGCCGAAAATATCGCCGTGCTGGTTGGCGTCGGCCGGCATGGGCACGACCCGTAGCACCGGTTCCTTGCTCTGGGGGAGTTTGATTTCTATCATGCTATCCATTGTAGTCGCCCGCGTAAAAAACAGTACGATGCCCGGAAATGACCATCTGGCGCCGGTTTTCAGGCGATGTGCGGGGCGGGGAGGGCTGGAGGGTTGTTACGGGCGGTGTGTTTCAAGCACATCGAAGCTGCGTGGGACTTCACCCGAGGCATGCATGCGCCACATTTGAAGATACGCGGCATCGAGGTTTTTCACCAGACGTTCAATGTCGAACAGTGGATGTGTTTCGCGATTGCGCGCGAGTCGCGCCTTGAGTGCGCGCAGTTTTTCCGGATTGATGGCGAGGTCACAGGCGAGGCCTTCATAGGCCTGGAGGCCTGCGACGATGCAGTCCTCAAGACCGACAGCATGCAGGAGTCCGGCGGCCAGACGCGACACCCAGTGCTCGCCTGGGCAGGTGATGATAGGCACGCCGGCCCAGAGGGCGTCCATGCCCTGCGTGTGTGCGGTCCAGTGCAGGGTATCGAGATAGACATCGGCCAACCGCAGTCTGGCCAGATAAGCTTCGGTGTCAATGAACGGGGCGAAGACCAGCCGGTGTGGCGCTATACCGGCGGCGCGGGCGTGCTGTTTTAAATTGCTCTCGCCCGGGCCGGCCTGAAGCCACAGCAGGCTGCCCGGAACGCATTCGAGAATGCGCATCCAGGCGGCAAACACGCGCGGATCAATTTTTTCGTGACGGTTAAAGGCGCAAAAAACGGTGCCTTGTTCTGGCAGGCCCGATGCGGCTCGTGTCGGGGTGGGCAATGCGCGCTCCCGACGCAAGCTTGTCGGCGCATAACAATGTGGCAGTCGTACTATTTTTTCGGCGTAGAAGTCTTCCGCGCCGTGCGGAATGACGGTGCGGTCGGCGATGACGTAGTCGAGCAGACCACCACCCAGGGTTGCTGGGTAGGCGGCGTAGCCGACCTGGATGGGCGCCGAGCGCAAGGCCAACGCCTCGCTGCGGCCGTTGCGGTTGTAGCCGTTGAGATCGACGAGGATGTCAATGCCATCCGCGGCGATGCGTGGCACGATATGTTGCAGCGGCAGGCTGCTTATATCGGCGAACTTATCGCAGGCGCGACGGATGTTCTCGAAGCTTTTGCTACCATCTTCTTTGGACAGGCTGTAGCCGAATACCTCAAAGCGCCGTCGGTCGTGAAGTCCGTAGATTTGACCGGTGAGACGGGAGGTCGGATGCGGGCCAAAATCAGAGGACAAATAGCCGATGCGAAGCTTTTTTCGGCTGAGTCCGTGCATTGGCACGCCCCTGGATAAGCCGCTTGTGTTGTGTGCGATCCCTGCGGCAACGCGGTCGGCGATTTTTTTTTGCGCGGCGGCTGGAATGGGCAGGTTGAGCAGGTTGAAGGCGAGGCTGCGCGATTGCATGGCCCCGTACGGCGATGCGCTGATTAGATCGGCACAGCGCGCCACGAAGGCGTCGTAGCCCGCCCAGTCGCATTGGGCGACCCGTTCGTATCCGGCTAGCACAAAGAGGTCCTCCGGTTGCATCAGGGAGGGGAGGTCTTGCGGCTCGGTGAACCCTGTTTGGGCTGCCCATTGGGTGAAGCGCTGACGTAACGCGCCCTCATCGTGTGCAAGCGCGGTATCAATGTCATGCCGTGCCTCGTCAATGCGTCC
>CAMDRY010000313.1 GCA_945906975.1 Bordetella parapertussis
GCCGATGGTGCCGCGCCATGATCATTGTGGGGATGCAAAGATTGCTGTAACTGCGGCGCGTCCGTCGCCGTTTGACTTACTGGCAGTTCTCAAGGATGGCCACCAAGGCAAACTGAATTAAACGGATTTTAAAAATGGGGTTTTGCCCCATTCGGATTGAAAAAGATTGAAAAATATTAGGTGCTGTTGCTAACGCTTTGTTTTGGGTCAGTGATACCTGACTAAAGCGGCGCAACAGCCTGTTAGTACCATACGGTTTTACAGCGCCAGTCCGGCGCGACGATGAAGGAGCAGTACCATGGCTGTACAGCAGAATAAGAAATCACCCTCAAAGCGCGGCATGCATCGCGCACACGACTTTTTGACCGCTGCGCCCCTCGCCGTGGAACCAACCACCGGTGAGGTGCACATGCGCCATCACATCAGCCCCAGCGGCTACTATCGCGGCAAAAAAGTTATCAAGACCAAGGGCGACTGATCGCCCCTGAGCGGGTATCCCCAACGGCCGCTCGCGGTGCCTTGCACGCACTGCGCCGGCTTGAATAGCGCGCACGTGACGGCGCCACAATAAATGGATATCACGGTCGCAATCGATTGCATGGGAGGGGATCATGGCCCGCACGTCACCGTGCCGGCTGCGCTCACGTTCCTGCGCGCCCAACCCGAGGTGAACATAGTCCTCGTCGGGTTGGAGGATGCAATACGGATCGAACTGAAAGCCCACAAGGCTGAAATCGGTCCACGATTGCGCATACGTCACGCCAGCGAGGTGGTGACGATGGACGAGTCTCCCGCGCTCGCGCTTCGCAATAAAAAAAACTCGTCGATGCGGGTTGCCGTCGATCTGGTGAAAACCGGCGAAGCAAATGCCTGTGTTAGCGCCGGAAATACCGGCGCGCTGATGGCGACTTCGCGTTTTGTGCTCAAAATGTTGCCTGGCATCGATCGCCCCGCCATTGCGGGCGTGCTCCCAACGATGCGCGGCAGGACCTATGTTCTTGATCTGGGGGCAAACGTCGATTGCGCGCCCGAGCATCTCGTGCAATTCGCAATCATGGGAAGCGCGCTTGTCGCTGCCGTCGAGCACAAGGCGCATCCGAGCGTGGGCTTGCTCAACATTGGTGAAGAGGCAATCAAGGGCAACGAAGTCGTCAAACAGGCTGCAGATATGCTGCGGGCGAGCGCTATTAATTTCGCCGGTAACGTCGAAGGCGATGACATATTCAAGGGCAAGACAGACGTCGTCGTGTGTGACGGCTTTGTCGGCAATGTCGCGCTCAAAACATCGGAAGGCTTGGCACAAATGCTTGGCGTGTTTTTGCGCGAGGAATTCAAACGCAATGCGCTTACCCGGGCGGCGGCTATTTTTGCGATGCCGGTACTCAACGCGTTCAAGCGACGCGTCGACCATCGACGCTTCAATGGCGCGAGCCTTCTCGGGCTGCGCGGAATTGTTGTAAAGAGTCACGGCTCGGCCGATATTTATTCCTTCGGTTGCGCCATTGAGCGCGCGGTTGAGGAGGTCAGGAACGGCGTGCTGCAAGGCATCAGCCAGCGTATAGAAAGCGGAGCAGGCAAATGATTTACTCTCGTATAGTCGGAACGGGCAGCTTTCTTCCAGCCGTTCCAGTTACCAACGACGAGCTAGCCAAGCGGGTCGATACCTCGGATGAGTGGATTCGCACCCGTACCGGGATCCGTCAGCGTCATCTTGCCGCGCCAGGACAAACCGCGAGCGATCTCGCGCTGGAGGCTTCACGGCAGGCGATTGCCGCCGCCGGCATAGACGCCGGCGACATTGATCTCATTATCGTTGCAACTTCGACACCGGATTTTATTTTTCCAAGCACCGCTTGCCTCCTCCAAGCCAAGCTGGGAGTAAAGGGCTGCCCGGCTTTTGATGTTCAGGCAGTTTGCAGCGGATTTGTTTATGCGCTGGCAACTGCTGATAAATTCATCCGTTCAGGCCAGCATCGCTGCGCCTTGGTTGTTGGCGCCGAAGTTTTTTCGCGTATTCTCGACTGGAACGATCGCGGGACCTGCGTGCTTTTTGGTGACGGTGCGGGGGCGGTGATTTTGCGAGCCGATTCCAAGCCCGGAATTATGGGAACAGTCTTGCATGCCGATGGCTCTCATGCCGGCATACTGTCAGTCCCTGGCCAGGTTTGCGGTGGGAATGTGACCGGTCATCCCTTCTTGAAGATGGACGGGCCAGCGGTTTTCAAGTTTGCCGTCCGTGTGCTCGATGAAGTAGCGCGGGAAGTTCTGGCGATGTGTAACGTGCGGGTGTCCGAGCTCAATTGGCTGATTCCGCATCAGGCTAACGTTCGTATTCTTGAGGCGACGGCTAAGCGACTTGGGATACATCCGGAAAAAGTGGTGGTTACCGTAGGCATCCACGGTAATACGTCAGCCGCGTCGGTACCTCTTGCACTGGATGTCGCGGTTCGCGATGGCCGGGTCAAACGAGGAGACAAAGTGATGCTTCAGGGTGTTGGTGGAGGATTTACCTGGGGCGCGGTATTGGTAGAGATGTAATGGCATTTCTCAATTCGATCTGGAATAGAGCATGAAATTAGCAATGGTTTTTCCCGGCCAAGGGTCGCAATCTGTTGGAATGATGCAAGCTTATGGTGATTTGCCGGCAACGGGCGCCGTTATCTTTCAGGCGTCCCAGGTGCTGGGAATCGACATGGCAAAAATGATCGCTGAAGGACCGACCGAGACACTTAACAGTACGGTAAATACCCAGCCGGTAATGGTGACGGCCGGATATGCCGTATATCGGGCATGGCGGGAACTGGGCGGCCCGGAGCCGGATGTGGTGGCGGGACACAGTTTGGGTGAGTACACCGCATTGGTTGTCGCCGAGGCCATCAGCTTTGCTGATTGCCTTCCACTGGTTCGTTTTCGGGCAGAGGCGATGCAAGAGGCGGTTCCGGCGGGTTTAGGTGGGATGGCAGCGATACTTGGTCTGGAAGATGATGCGCTCAAGGCCGCCTGTGTCGAAGCGGCCCAAGGTGAAATTGTTGATGCCGTGAATTTCAATGCCCCGGGTCAAACGGTAATCGCCGGCCACGCCACTGCAGTGCAGCGTGCCATTGAGGCGGCCAAGGCGCGCGGGGCGAAGCGCGCGATACCGTTACCGGTAAGCGCGCCGTTTCATTCGGCTTTAATGGCCCCGGCAGCCGCGAAATTATGCAAGTACCTTGAAACGGTGAATATTGTCAGCCCGCGTATTCGAGTCTTGCACAACCTAGATGTAAAAATGCATGGCGATGCAGCGGGGATTCGACAGGCGCTGGTGGGACAAGCCGATCACGCCGTGCGCTGGGTCGAGATTATCCGTGCAATGGCCGCGCTCGGTGTTACCCATGTGTTGGAATGTGGTCCTGGCAAAGTGCTTGCAGGTCTGAATAAGAGAATCGATCCTGGGCTCACAGGAATGGCCTTATCCGATCGTGCGGGGATTGACGCCGCCCTCGCTGCGCTAAATGGATAAAGGGGAGATGACGGTGAAGAAAATTGCGCTGGTCACTGGCGCCTCGCGCGGCATTGGCAAGGCGATTGCCGCCGCGCTGGCTGCGGAGGGAGCGACAGTATTTGGAACGGCGACCACTGAAACCGGTGCAGACGCGATAAGCGCTTATCTTGCGGCTAGCGGGGCGTCGGGCCAGGGCTTCGTACTCGATGTCACTAACGTAGCGCAGGTCGAAGCCCTTGTGCAGGACATCGAGAAAGGGCACGGTGCGGTTTCAATTCTCGTCAACAATGCGGGCATCACGCAGGACAATCTGGCGATGCGCATGAAAGAGGCCGAGTGGGACGCAGTGATCGATACAGACCTGAAATCGGTTTTTACGCTTTCCAAGGCCGTGCTACGGGGCATGATGAAGTCCCGCGCCGGCCGTATCATAAATATAACGTCGGTGGTCGGCTCCAGCGGCAATGCCGGTCAGATCAATTACGCCGCAGCAAAAGCCGGCATCGGCGGAATGACCCGTTCCCTCGCGCGGGAAATTGGCAGTCGGAATATCACCGTTAATTGCATTGCGCCGGGTTTTATAGATACCGACATGACGCGCTCGCTCGACGAGCGGCAGCGGGAGGCCATACTCGGACAAATCCCGCTGGGGCGTTTGGGGGCACCGGAAGATATCGCCGCAGCCGTGGTATTTCTCGCTTCGCCTGGCGCCGCGTACGTTACCGGAACCACACTGCATGTAAATGGCGGCATGTACATGAGTTGATGCCCCTTTCGAAATGGGCTGTTGAATCTGATAAAATTACCAACTTAGGTTCGAACTGAACCGGAAACAGGGAAGGAATAAGAAATATGGACAATATCGAACAGCGCGTTAAAAAAATCGTTGCTGAGCAACTCGGTGTGAACGAGGCCGAAATCAAAACCGAGTCTTCATTCGTTGACGACCTGGGCGCAGATTCTCTTGATACAGTCGAGCTGGTAATGGCCTTGGAAGAGGAATTCGAGACCGAAATTCCCGACGAAGACGCGGAGAAAATC
>CAMDRY010000314.1 GCA_945906975.1 Bordetella parapertussis
CGATGCACGCCGCATGACTCGGGGTCGGAGTGATTCGCCATTTCTTATCCGTGTCGAACTTTCATCGACTATCTTTCACCGGCTTTTGCAGCCGCACTAAGCGTCTGGTAATCCCCATTCTATCTTTGCCGATCTGAACGTGACAGCGTTTGTCCTTTTGACGAAGGGGACGACGATGACGATCAAGACGAAGGTAGCTGGGGACGCGGCGTTTGCCAAGCGAGCGCAATGGGGCAAGCAGATCACCGAGTGGGAACGCTCGGGGCAGACACAGAGGGCGTTTTGCGCGAAGCGCGGTTTGGTGCTCTCGACCTTTGTGTGGTGGCGCCGGCAGGCGAAGCTGCGCGATGCGGTGAAACCGGTGACGCCATTCTTGCCGATCGCGCTGGGGCCATTGGGCGCGATGAGCGTGGTGGAGGTGGAGCTTCGCTCGCGCACGCGGCTTCGCTTCGAGGGTGAAGCCGCGCTGCGGGCGGTGGCGCAGCTGGTGGCGCGCGTCAAATGATGTTCGGTGGCGGGGCGAAGGCGTATGTGTGCGTGGAGCCGGTGGACATGCGTAAATCCATCGATGGTTTGTCGCAATTGGTGGCCCCGCTACTGGCAGGCGACGCGTTCTCGGGCAGCGCGTTGAACAGCAGATGCGTCTCGCCGGTCATCACCGAAGTGTTGGCCGCGGGCGCCCCGCGATAGGGCACGTGCACCACCTGGATGCCGCTCATCATGCGGAACAATTCGCCGGCGAGATGGCTCAGATTTCCGGCGCCGCTCGACGCCATGTTGAGCTTGCCGGGATTGGCCTTGGCATGGGCGACTAACTCGGCGACCGTCCTGGCCGGGTTCGAGGCATTGACCACTAACGCAAACGCATCGTTGTCGATGCTGGCCACCGTCACGATGTCCTTCAGGAGGTCGACGTCCTGCTTTTCGTAGGGGTGAGGGGAAGATTGGGCTGCCTCGGCAGGCCCATTGGCCTTCCCTGCATCTCCACCATCGCCTTAGTGGCGCTGTGCATCTTGAACTGCTTGATGGTGAGTAGCAGTTGCGACACTTGGAACTGCAGAGGCTTGGCCGCGGCGTAGTCGCCGCGCTCGCAAAGCGCGTACAAGTCCCGGATCAATTCGGGAAACACGTCGGTCAAGAGCGAGAACGCGCCGCAGAGCCCAGGGGCATGGTCTGCACCAGGTGCTCGATACCCGCGAGAGATCTATTTCTTGCAGTTTGTCCGAAATTTGTGTACAAAGTACGGACAAAGGGGTTTCCATGTCGGAACTGCGAGATCGCATTGCAAAGCTGATTGACACTGCCGGGCCAGGCCATGTCTGGGTACCTGCCGACTTCGCGCCGCTCGGCAATCGCGGCGTCATCGACAAAACCCTTCAACGCATGGTGGCCCAAGGCGTGCTGCGCCGGATCGATCGCGGCCTTTATGACCAGCCTGCGATCAACAAGCTCACCAAGCGCCCCGCCGTGCCCGATTACCGCGTGGTAGTCGATGCGCTGGCCCGCCGGGGGCAATCGCGTCTGCTGGTCGATGGCATGACGGCTGCCAACGACCTCGGTTTGACCGATGCGGTACCCGCGCGCGTCACCATTTATACCGACGCCCGGCGCCGCTCCATCCAGTTGGGCAAGCTAATCATCGAATTCAAACTGGCCGCGCCCAGCCGTTTGTACTGGGCAGGCCGTCCGGCGATGCGGGTGGTGCAGGCCCTGCATTGGCTGCAAGACATGCTGCCAACGGATCAGGCGCGCATCACGAAAACGCTGACGCGCATTCTCGGTGACGGCCAACACGGGGGCGCCATCCGCGATGACCTTGTACAAGGCTTCAGCGTCCTGCCGGCATGGATGCAGGCGTATCTGCGCACCGTGCCGGGCTTCGATGCGGCCCTCACTACGCGAAGCAATCTATCTCCAGACCGCAAGATGCCATTGGCCACCACCGAATCACCTCCGAAGCCGAAGGCCAGGAAGGCGACACCGTGATGAATCCGGCCTATGAGGAGGTGATTGCATCGAGTGACGCCGACCGGGGCACGCTGTTTGCCGAAGCCGCGGTGCGCCTTGGCACGGCTGTCCAGAACGTCGAAAAGGACTTCTGGGTGTGCTGGACACTGGACGCCTTGTTCAATGGCCTTGAGGCCGGGAGTCCGCGCCTGCTATTCAAGGGCGGCACCTCGCTGTCCAAAGCTTTCACGCTCATTCCCCGGTTTTCCGAAGACATCGACATCACGGTGTTTCGTGAAGATATTGGCCAGACCACGGACGCTGCAACCCTTGATGCCTTGAGCGGCAAGAAGCGCCGCATCAGGCTCGATGCAATTCGCGAAGCCTGTCAGACCTACATCAACGGTTCCCTGGCAACCCAACTCCGGCAACACGCAAAGGAGATTGGCAAAGGCCGGATGAAGCTGGAGCCCGACCCGGACGACAGCGATAAGCAAAAACGGACTTTCTGGGACAAGATCATCATCCTTCACGGTCTGCGGCAGTGGCATGACCGGCGCGGGGTCTTGCGCCACGGTGGGCAGCGCGTGTCGCGCCACTACTACGACATTCATCAACTCATGCGCCACAATCGCGCACATCAATGGCTTGAGAACCGCGTCTTGGCAGCCGACTGCGCAACGCATGCACGGCTTTTCTTCGGCAGCGCCGATCTCGGCTTGACCACGGCAATGCATGGTTCCTTCACGCTGACACCGCCGCCGGCGATGCGCGAAGCGCTGAAAGTCGACTACATCGCCATGGCAGGCATGATTTTCGGTGACGTACCCTCGCTCGATGCCATTCTTGAAACTATCGCGAAGGTGGAGCTGCGCGTGAATTCTTGAGGAATAATAGACCAATATTGTTATTGAAAAAGAGATATTACTAACGCCAAATAATGATTTCGACGATTCAATTAAAAAAAATTTGGATTGGTTCAGATACTCCGGACGATCCTGGCGAATTGACGCCACCGACGCCGAGCGGCCACCCCGCCAGATCCGGCATACGAGCGCTTCCCGATTTCGGATTTCGTCTGAGAGGAGTTGATGCCTGGAGCGGCGTGGCCAGCTAAGCGGCCTCAGCCAAGGAACGCGTCGGCCAGACACCGATCCCGGTGAGGCGGGCGACCAGCGCTTCACGCTCGCTCGGGGTCAGAGGTAGGTTGGGCTGCATGGGCAGACCCATCGGTCTGCCTTGCGTTTCCGCCATCGCCTTAGTTGCGCTGTGCATGTTGAACCCCGTCAGGCGTTTCCCGTCGTGGTTCCCATCACTTCACTTAAACCCGAAACCTGAGCGATGTGAGAAATTCATGCGCTGCTATACGCCACGACCCGGCTTGGTTTTCCTATTTTTTACGCGCATCACGGTTACAACGAGCAGGAGGCGGAGGTGGTGCGGCAGACCGTCGCAGGGATGCTGGCGCGCTGAGCGCCGATTCTGCAACCCGATCTTTGCGCCTTCGCCGTACCATGGCGCATGTCCTTACCCCTCGCTCCTCACACGCGCCGCATCCTGCAGGCCGGCCTCTACGAAGCCATCGCCATCGGCTTGGTCGCGCCGGTCATGACCTGGCTGTTCGATCATCCGCCGCTTTCGGCGCTGGCCTTGACGGTCACCATGTCGGCCATCGCGCTGGGCTGGAACTACGGCTTCAACACCGTGTTTGAACGCTGGGAGGCGAAGCAGATCGTCAAGGGCCGCTCGCTGCGGCGGCGCCTCGCGCATGGCGTGGGGTTCGAGGCGGGCCTGGCCGTGATGCTCATCCCGGTCATGGCGCTGTGGCTGAAGATCACGCTGCTCGAGGCGTTTCTCGCCGACGCCGGCATCATGCTGTTCTTCTTCGTCTACACGATGGCCTTCACCTGGGCGTTCGACCGTGTATTCGGTCTGCCGCAATCGGCGTTGGCCGACGGGTAGTGCCTGTAGATCAACCACTGGTGAGGTTCTTCGAGGTTTCTCCCTCAGGGGTTATTCGCGATGGGAGAAACAGGGTCAGTGTAAGTTTCCCAATCACGCAACAGACGAAGGTTGCGAAAACTTACACTGACCCTGTTTTCGTTCGCATGCAGCCGACGCGCAATCCGCGCGCTGCTGATGCCCGACGTTAGACCTTTTGTGCAATATTTCAAAACCCGAAACCTGAGCGATGCGAGAAATTCATGCGCCGCTATACGCCACGACCCGGATTGGTTTTCCTATTTTTTTTCACTTAAAGCGCGCACGTCCGAAACCCGCAAAACATGTCCGCTCGATTGGGTACGAAAAAGTTTCGAAAGCTGGGCCGCATCATGCGCCGCGATGTTGCGAAACTGCCGCCGCGCAGCACGCGGTGTTCCTCGGCGAACCAGGGTTCCGAATATTCTTTGTAGGGGTCGGCGGCAAATCCGGTGTAGGGCAGGAATCGGCTGGAGGTCCATTCCCATACCTGGCCATAGTCGAATTCGTCTGTTTCGCGTTTCGCCATGAACTCCCATTCGGCCTCGGTGGGCAAGCGGCGTCCCGCCCAACGGCAATAGGCTTCGGCTTCGTT
>CAMDRY010000315.1 GCA_945906975.1 Bordetella parapertussis
GGCCTTGATGCATGCGGCCTGGCAGGGCAGACTCGCCGCGGTGAAATGGCTGGTCGAACGCGGTGCGCGCGTCAACCGCGAACCGATGAAATGGACGGCGCTGCACTACGCCGTGTTCGCCGGGCATGAGGACATCGCCACCTACCTCATCGAACAGGGCGCCAATATCAACGCGCGCAGCACCAACGGCTCTTCGGTGCTGATGATGGCGGTGTTCGAGGGCCGCGCGGAACTGGCCAAACGCCTCATCGCCAGCGGCGCCGATACCGGCATCAAGAACGATAACGGCGATGGCGCGCTGGAGTGGGCGTTCAAGTACAAGCATGCCGAAATCGCACGCATCGTCAGCGACCAGAAAACCCACGCCGAGGCGGCCCAGATGCCGCAAGCCTACTGGGGCGAGGCGATGCGTTCGATCAGCGCCGTACAAAGCCAGGCCATGCAGACCCTCGCCGCGCAGGCTGTCGCGGCCGGCAGCACGCCAGCGCAGCAGCGCCAGCCGCTCGCCTCACAGATCGACGACCTGATGAACGTGCGCGCTACGCTCGCCGCCAGGGGCCTCGGCGCCTCGGTCGAAAAAATAGACCGGCGCATCGTCGAATTGCACGCCGCGCAGGAACGCGCGCGCCTGCAGGCGCAACGCCCGCCGACCGCCGCCACTTCCCGGACACCGGCACCGGCAGCGACACCGCAAGCCGCCGCGGACCCGGGCGCCGAACAAATTGACGCGCTGATGAGCCTGCGCAACACCCTCGCCGCCAAAGGCATGCTCGAGGCGGTGGGCAAGCTCGACCTGCGCATCGCCTCCTTGCGCGCCAAACGCGCCAAGCCCGACCTCGACGCGCCCGACGGCGCGGTGCTGCTGATCACGGCCACGCGGCCCAAGCCGGCCCGGCCCTAGCGCCGGCGCGGCGGTGCTACCTCGCGCTTGGCGTAGAATACGCGCGCAGCATCCCTTCCCACTTTTACAGACCTGCGGGTCCGGCGCGCCAGAGCGGCGCAGATCGGCTTTCATCAAAACTCCCAAGCGCCTGCTCGCCCTCGTTGAAGAAGGCCTCGTCGATGAGGTCGTGCGCCAGTTGATGAGCGGCAAGGAAGCCATCGTCTATGTCGTGCGCTGCGGCGACGATGTGCGCTGCGCCAAGGTCTACAAAGAGGCCGACAAGCGCGCCTTTCGCCAGGCCGTCAGCTACACCGAGGGCCGTAAGGTCAAGAACAGCCGCCGCGCTCGCGCCATGGAAAAAGGCACGCGTTACGGCCGCCAGGAGCAGGAGGCCGCGTGGCAGAGCGCCGAGGTCGATGCGCTGCACCAACTCGCCCGCGCCGGCGTGCGCGTGCCCCAGCCCTACAATTTCCTCGAAGGCGTGCTGCTGATGGAGCTGGTCACCGACGCCGAGGGCAACGCCGCGCCGCGGCTCAACGATGTCGCCCTGGAACCGGCGCTGGCGCTCGCATACCACGGCTTTCTCATCGGCCAGGTGGTGCGCATGCTGTGCGCCGGCATCGTGCACGGCGACCTGTCCGAGTTCAACATACTGGTCGCCGCCGACGGGCCGGTCATCATCGACCTGCCACAGGCGGTGAGCGCCGCGGGCAACAATAACGCCAAGGCCATGCTCGAGCGCGACGTTGGCAACCTCGCCACTTATTTCGGCCAGTTCGCGCCCGAACTGCTAACCACCGAATATGGCCTGGAGATCTGGTCGCTGTTTGAGGCGGGCAAACTCACCCCCGAGGTCGTGCTGACCGGCCAATTCAAGCGCGATGACAGGCCGGTAGATGTCGGCGGGGTGATGCGCGAGATCGAGGACGTGAAAAAAGACGAAGAGCGGCGGCAACTCTACCGCGCGCTGGAGCAGTAAGCGCAAACCCTTTCCAGGCGCGGATTTCCAGCCGATTTACCCTGCCCCCCCGGCGACTGCGCTGCTCCGGACCGACTCAGGCCGACTGCGGCGCCGCGCTGCGCACCCTCAGGACAGGCCGCCCGTCTATGGGCAGGTTCACCAGGCCGGCGAACACGCCAAGGCCGATGGACAGCCACCACACCACGCTGTAGGAGCCGGTGCGGTCGTACAAGATGCCGCCCAACCAGACCCCCAGAAAACTGCCCAACTGGTGGCTCAGTAGCGCAAACCCCGTCAGCGTGGACAGCCACGCAACGCCGAACATCTGCGCGATGAGGCCGCTGGTGAGCGGCACCGTGGCCAGCCACAGCAGACCCACCGCAGCGCCATAAAAATAAATCAGCGCCGGACTGGGCGGCAGCGCAATGAGCAGCACCGTGATCAGCGCACGCGCGAAATAAATGGCCGACAGCAGCAGGTGCTTGGGCAGGCGCTGCCCCAGCATGCCCGCGGTGAAGGAGCCCAGGATATTGAACAGCCCCACCAGCGCGAGCGCCGTCACCGCGACATTGGCATTAAAGCCAATGTCGGCGACATAGGACGGAAAGTGGATGGTGATGAAAGACAACTGGAAGCCGCAGACAAAATAACCGGTGATGAGCAGCAGGAAACCCTTGTGCGCGAAGGCCTCGCGCAGCGCCTGCATGCCCGACTGTTTCACCTGACCGCTGGCGGCCGGCGCGGTGCGGCGTTCGGCCAGCGCAAACGCAAGCGGCGCGATCAGCGCGGCGGTGAGGCCGATGATCAGCAGCGCCTGATGCCAGCCAAAAAACGAAATCAGCGTCTGTGCGTAGGGCAGGATGGCGAACTGGCCGAAGGAGCCGGCGGCGCTGGCAATGCCAAGAATCATGCTGCGCTTCTCCGGCGGGTAAGCGCGTCCGAGCACGCCAAAGACCACCGCAAACGCGGTGCACGATTGCGCCAGTCCCACCATCACGCCGCCGCTGAGGCCCAGCTCCCAGCCGGTGGAGGACATCGACATCAGTATCACGCCCGCGGCATAGAGCAGCGCGCCGCCAAACAGCACGCGCCCGGCGCCCCAGCGGTCGGCGATCATGCCGGCGATGGGCGTGCCCAGGCCCCAGGCCAGATTTTGCACCGCCATCGCGAACGAATAGGTTTCGCGCCCCCAGCCCAGCTCCATGCTCATGGGCTTGAGAAACAAACCGAAGCCGGCTCGGGTGCCGGTGGAGAGCGTCAGGATGATGCCGGCGCAAACCAGTACGACAAGGGGCGTGCGCCATTGTTTGGCGGTCATGGCGTGGGCTCTTTGAGACGGTGGAGGATGGACGGCCGACTATGGCATGCGCGCGGCCGCCGGCGACGGCATGGCGCACAGTATATATACCCGCGGCCCGCAGGCGGGGTGCTAAAAAATCCGGTTGAACCAGAGCAACGACAACAAGGCGCCGGTCATGGCGAACAACGCCCCCAGCGCGACAAACAGCGCCGTCACCTCGGTCGAGATGTGCTTGTCGAAGGCCAGCTTGGCGCTAAGCACTTTGTAGATTTTTTTCAGGTCGGGCGCAGTGCCGGCGCGAAAGTATTCGCCGCCGGTGGTGGTGGCGATTTTTTTCAGCGTGTCCTCATCCAGGCGCACGCGCATCGACCAGCCGTTGGCGGTGAGTGTGCTGCCCTCGGGGGTGCCGATGCCCACCGTGAACACGCGCACGCCGTGATCGGCGGCCACCTGCGCCATCTTCAGCGGATCGGGGCCGATGTTACTGACGCCGTCCGACAGCAGCACGATCGCGGCCGCGGTGTTCGAGCCTGGCGTGACCGGCTTGGCGTCGCTGCCGGGCTTGGCCGCCGCGCCAAGCTCGCGCCCCGCGGGTGGCGGCGGGCCCTGCGGGTTGATCAGCTTTTCGACGTCAATGGCGCCCTGCGGCAGCAGCGTGGCAAGCGAGATCACCAGGCCACTGCCCAGCGCGGTGCCGCGCTGCAACTGGAAGCGGTCTATGGCCTGCACCAGGTCCTCGCGGCTTTCGGTGGGCGGCTGCACCACCGCCGCGGCACCCGCCACGGCAACCACGCCGATGCGCACATGGCCGGGCTGATCATCGATGAAGGTCTTGGCCGCGCTTTGCGCCGCGCTGATACGGTCGGGCTTGACGTCGGTGGCGCGCATGCTGCCCGAAGCATCTATGGCCAGCATTACCGTCTCGACGCGCGAAGGCAGCATCACCACGGCGCTCGGCCGCGTGATGGCGAACAGCAACGAGGCCAGCGCCAGCAGCAGCAGCAGCGGCGGGGTGTGGCGCCGCCACCGCGATGCGGCCTCGATCGCCGGCACAAGATTGGCATAGCGCAAGCCATTGCGCCGCCGCCGCGCCAGCCCATGCCAGTACAGCGCCGCAATCAGCGGCAACAACAGCAGCAGCCACAGCATCAGCGGCCAGGCGAGCGTGATGGAACGCGGATCTGGCACTACCTAGCCCTCATGAGTTCGCGCCAGCAAATTCGTGCCGTTCCCACCCTCTCCCTTTGGGAGGGGGTCGGGGGCGAGGCGGGGAATTCGGGCGAGCTGTCGCCCGCCCGCCGAATGGGCGCTCTGCAAGAGAGGGAATGAGCGTACGCCTGCCCTTTCACATTGTGTACGCGCATCAGCGTC
>CAMDRY010000316.1 GCA_945906975.1 Bordetella parapertussis
CGAAGGCCTGTCGCAGACCCTGCTGATCATCGCCGGCGTGGCGCTGGGCGTTGCGGTGATCGTGTTCATGTCGGCTTTGCTCTCCGGGTTGCAGTCCAACATCATCCGGCGCACCCTGAACTCACAGGCTCCCATCGTGGTTCTGCCACCCGAACAGGTGGCGCGGGCGCTGCGTGAGGAGGGGGGCGCGGTGAATGTGCAACCGCGTTCCCAGCGCTTGCGCTCAATCGACCAGTGGCAGACGATACGCACCCAGATTGAGCGACTGCCCGAGGTGGTTGCCGTGACGCCGGTGGTCTCCGGGCCGGGCTTCGCGCTGCGCGGCGACGCCAACAAGGCCATAACCCTGACCGGCATCGAAACGCAAACTTACCTGGTGGTGATCGCGCTGGAGGAGAAAATTGTCGAAGGCACGCTCGCACTGACCAGCACCGACAGACTCATAGGAACGGAGCTGGCCAGGGACCTTGGCGCCGGGCTGGGCGATAAGTTGCGGGTATCCACGGCGACGGGCGCAGTGGAAACGCTGCGTGTCACCGGCATTTTTGATTTTGGCAACAAGGCGGTGAACGGCCGCAACGTATTTGTTGGCTTGCGTACGGCGCAAAGCCTGCTTAACCTGGTGGGCGGTGTCTCCAGTCTGGAGATTAAAATTCGCGACCCATTCGCGGCCGAGGTCATTGCCCAGGGCATTTATGCCGAAACCGGCTTGCAGGCTGACAGCTGGATAAAAACCAATGCGCAGTTTTTTACCGCCATCGCCGCGCAGTCCCTGTCCAACACGGTCATACGGTTTTTTGTCGGTCTGACCGCCGCCCTGGGCATAGCCAGTGTGCTGGTGGTGTCGGTGGTGCAAAAATCCAAGGAAATCGGCATCCTGCGCGCCATGGGGACCTCGCGCGGGCAGATATTGCGCCTCTTCCTGTTGCAAGGCGGCGTCATGGGAACCGCAGGCTCTTTGCTGGGTTCGGCCTTGGCCTTTTTGTTCGTGACAGTTTGGCAGGGCGTGGCGCGCAACCCGGATGGTACGCAGCTGTTCATCATTGAAATCCAGCCCGCGCTGTTTGTGGCGGCCACGGTGGGCGCAATGCTGGTGGGTATTTTGTCGGCGGTGGTGCCGGCGCGCCAGGCCGCGCGTCTGGACCCCGCGGTGGCCATTCGTGGCTGAGGCGGATCAGCTTGAGCGGGAGGGCCCGATTGCCGCGCCCGACACGCTGAGGCTGCACGGTGTGCGAAAGTCTTACGGCGTGGGCACCGCGGTCGAGACTGAAGTGCTGCATGGCATTGATCTGGTGCTGCGTCCGGGCGAGTTCGCCGCGCTGATCGGTCCTTCCGGTGGTGGGAAAAGCACCTTGCTCAACCTGATAGGGCTGCTCGATCATCCGACATCGGGGTCGCTGCACCTGCTCGGAGAGGACACGGGCGCACTTGCCGATGGGCCGCTCACGCGCTTGCGCGGACGCGCCATCGGCTTTGTCTTTCAATACCACCACTTGTTGCCGGCATTTACCGCGCTCGAGAACGTCATGATGCCCCTGCTTGCGGCGCGCGGCCGCGTCGATGAGGATATGCGCGCCACCGCCGCGTCCTTGCTCGACAAGGTGGGCCTCACCCCCTGGCGCGACCATCTTGCCAACAACATCTCTGGCGGCCAGCAGCAGCGCGTGGCGGTGGCGCGCGCCCTGGCGATGAATCCGGCGCTGGTGCTCGCGGACGAGCCGACTGGCAACCTCGACACCAAAACTGCGGATGGTGTGTTCGACACACTGCGCAAGGTCAACCGCGACAGTGGCACGACGTTTCTGATCGTGACGCACGACCCGCGCCTCGCGCAACGTTGCGACCGTATCATCGAACTGGTCGACGGTAGTATTGTTTCGGATAAGCCGCACCAGCCCCTTCGCCCTGTCCAGGCTGTGATGACGGCAGGGCCGTCCGCCTGATTCTGTGGCAGTCTGTGTGCGCGACCCTGCAGGTATGATGGAAAAAGCGCGGTCACAGCGCGTTGTTCATAATCGCGGCATCCTGCGGCGCGTAAAAAAGGGGGGGCTATGATTCCGAGCTGTTCTGTTTGGCGATCGGCTTTGTCCGCATTGGTGCTTGCCGTCTTTGTCGCCCATCCACTCGCGGCTGCGGCGGCGGGCGAGAAATGGGCGCCCAGTTGGGCGGCCCCGGTGCAGGGGCCTTATCCGGTGGGCAATCCCTTGGCGCAACCCAAGCTGAGCCTGGCGTTTCCTGTGGCGTATCCCGTTGCGCATCCCGTGGTGCAAACGGGCGTGCGCGAGCAGAGCTTTCGCATGATGGTAAAGCCCGATATCTGGGGCAGGCAGATGCGCATCCCGCAGACCGGCGGCATGCGCGCCGAGTTCATTCCCGATAACACCGTGGGAGGCCCTGGCGACAAGCTTCATCCCAATCGCCCGGGTTAGCTCGCCATGGGCATGTCCATCGACCTTGATTCGTTGTTGCAAAAACAGGAAAAATAAAAATGAGCGCTTTCAAATCAGAAATCCGTGACGGCATGCGCATTGAATGGGATGTGCCAATCAGCATGGACGACGGCTTGGTGTTGCGCGCCGACATATTCCGGCCCGTGGCAGAGGGCCGCTATCCGGCGCTGATGAGTTACGGCCCCTATGGCAAGGGCCTGTCCTTCCAGGAGGGCTACAAGACGGCCTGGGACATCATGGCGAAAGAGAATCCGGATGCGCTGGCCGGATCGACCAACCAATACCAGAACTGGGAGGTTGTCGATCCGGAAAAGTGGGTGTGCGACGGCTACGTTTGCATACGCGTTGATTCGCGCGGTGCGGGGCGCTCGCCCGGATATCTCGCGCACAACAACAAGCGTGAAACGCGCGATTTTCACGATTGCATCGAGTGGGCCGCGGTACAGCCCTGGTGCAGCGGCAAAGTCGGCCTCAACGGCATTTCTTATTACGCCAGCAATCAGTGGCGTGCGGCAGCTTCACAACCGCCGCATCTTGCCGCCATTTGCGCCTGGGAGGGCTGGAACGACGCCTACCGTGAGTCGCACCGCCACGGGGGCATCGCCTGCACCTTTCGCAAGAACTGGCAGGAGATGCAGGTCAAGACGGTGCAGCATGGCGTGGGCGAGCGTGGCAAAAAGCATCCGGTGACCGGCGAACTCGCCTGCGGCCCGGAAACACTGTCCGAGGCTGATTTGGTGAAAAACCGCGAAGACATGTGGCTGGCGGTGCTCGAGCGCCAAACCGACAGCGACTGGTACCGTGAGCGCAGCGCCGATTTGTCACGCGTCAAGGTGCCGCTGTTGTCGGCGGGCAACTGGGGTGGGCAGGGACTGCATCCGCGCGGCAACACCGAGGGCTACGTTGGTGCGGCATCGAAACAAAAATGGCTTGAAATGCACGGCGGCTCGCACTGGGCGCCGTTTTACACCGACTATGGCGTCGGTCTGCAAAAGCAGTTTTTCGATCATTTTTTGAAGGGCGCGGATAACGGCTGGGAAAAGCGGCAGGCGGTGCAGTTGCAGGTGCGCCACCCGGGTGAGAAATTTGTCGAACGTTTCGAAAACGAATGGCCGATCGCGCGCACCCGCTGGACGCACTTTTACCTCGACCCTGCGAGTATGGGCCTGTCCGACCGGCCGACGGCGGCCGATGCAAGCCTTGCTTACGATGCCATGGGCGATGGCGCGACCTTTTCGACGCAGGCGTTGGAGCATGCGACCGAAATCACCGGCCCGATCGCGCTGAAGTTGTTCATTTCTTCTGCCACCGTCGATGCCGATATTTTTGCCGTGCTGCGCGTGTTCGATCCGGTCGGAAAAGAGGTGGTATTCCAGGGCGCGCTCGATCCGCATACCCCTATTGCGCAGGGCGGGTTGCGCGCCTCGCACCGCAAACTCGACGCCAAGCGCACGCTGCCCTACCGTCCCTACCACACCCACGACGAGAAACAGTTGCTTGTGCCCGGCGAGGTGGTGGAGCTGGATGTCGAAATATGGCCCACCTGCATTGTCGTCCCCAAAGGCTACCGTATCGCCCTCTCCATCCGCGGCAAGGATTACGAATACGACGGTGAGGCCGCAGTGCTGTCCAACATGAAGAATCCGATGTAAGGGTGCGGCCCGTTCATTCACGATGACGAGACGGACCGGCCCTCGGCGATATTCGGCGGCATGGTGACGTTGCACACCGGACCCAAACATCAGGCCTGCGTGTTACTCCCGGTTATTCCGGCGAAATGATTTTGACCGGCATTTTTAACGTCAATTTTTGAACGTCAATAGAGGAGAGGATCCGACATGAAAATAAAATCTGTCATGATTTTTGCCGCAGTTGCGGCCGCGTTCGTTGTCAGCATCGGCGCGCAGGCGCAGTCCTGGCCGGTCAAGCCGGTGAAATTGATTATGCCCTTCCCGCCGGGCCACACCATGGACATCAGGGCGCGCCTTATCGCGCCGCGACTTTCCGAGCGGCTGGGGCAAGCGGTGATAGTGGAGAACCGTCCCGGCGCGAGCGGCATGC
>CAMDRY010000317.1 GCA_945906975.1 Bordetella parapertussis
GGGCAGCACCCCGCAGCAGTTCACCCAATACCTCAGTGATGAAGTAGAGAAGTATGCGCGCCTGGTGAAGGAGCTTGGACTTCAGGCGGACTGACCGGCGCGAGTTGCATTCCCGCGCGGATGCGAATCCTGCGCTAGCCGGCGGGCCTGAGGTCAAGAAAGAAAAACATCATCTGGTAAAAGCGCGCGCGGTTTTTCCCCAGTGGCGCGATGTGCGCCGAGTTGGAAATCATGGAGAAGTGCTTGTCGTTGTTGGGCAGGGCGGTGTAAAAGGCGATGATGTCCTCCAGCGTGGCGATGCCGTCGTGCTCGCCGCGCATGATGTAGACCGGGCAGTTGATCTTTTTCGGGTCAACGAGGGGCAGCTTGCTGCACATGTCCACGAATGTCCCCGATGGCACTGAGTCGCCGTCTTTGAGCGCCGCGTCGGCGAGGGCGTCGGGCACTTCCTTGTCCACCGTGAGGCTTCTCGGGTCGTCGCGCAGGAGCGCGGCGCGCAGCGAGTCGCGCGTCACCTTGCGCCGGTTGCTCGCGAGGTAATCGGCAAGGCCCTCGCGGCGCTTGATCAGAGTGCGCGAGCCTTCGCCGGTCCAGACAAAGGCATCGAGGATCACGCGCGTGACGCGCTCCTGGTGCAGTTGCGCAAACAGGGCCGCGCGCAGCGAACCCGATGACTGGCCGTAGTAGGCGGCGGCCTTTACGCCGGTTTCGCGCTCTATCAGTTCCGCGACCACCGCAAGGTCGGCCGCGCCCGAGGCGATGTCCGAGTTCGAGGTCGTATGCTGCGAGCGGCCGTAGCCCTCGTGGTCCATGGTCCAGACGTCGTAGCCGTGCTCGGCGCACAAATCCATCATCGAATAGTCGTTGTAGCCTGGCACCTGCAGGTCGTAGCCGGCGAGCGCCCCGAAGGACGAGCCGTGCACCAGGAACACCACCGGCAGTTTTACCCCGGCGGCCGGCTTGGTCTTGCAGCGGCGGTACACCTGCAGCGTGACGTCGCCTTTTTTAACCGTGTATTCGGCACTCCAGTTCTTGCTCATTGCTTGCTCCGTTAATAGAGAATGAAGGTGGCGGGGTCTTTGCCGGCATTCCCGCGGAAGCGGGAATCCACCTTGAAGTAATGGGTGTTTGCCAAGTCAAAATGGATTCCCGCTTTCGCGGGGATGACGGGCCATAGGGCGGTGTTTCAGCCGCCCACTCAGCCGCCAGGAATGATGCCCGCCGGCAGGGTGAAGCAGTGTTCGGCGACGTCCTCGGGCTTGCAATACCACACGCGGTCCTTGAGCTTGTGCTTGATCATGTGCTCGAGCGCCTCCCTGAAGGGGCGCAGTCGGTAGGGCTGGCCGAAAATGAAGGGGTGGATGGAAATGTTGTAGACCAGCGGATGGCGTTCGCATTGCTCGGCCATTTCCTCGAACTGGTCGACCATCATTTCGCAAAAGTCGCGCGGCGTGTGGGCGCGGTGTATGGCCTGCTGCGCGTCGTTGAGCTCGACCGGGTAGGGAATGGACAGCAGCTTTCCGGCGCGGGTGTTCATCCAGAAGGGCTGGTCGTCCGAGGGCCAGTCCATGGTGTATTTGTAGCCGGCTTCCTTCAGGAGGTCGGGCGTGGTGGGGTTCTCGGCGGCACCCGGGCCCATCCAGCCCTTGGGCGGCTTGCCTTCGTTCTTGCGGAAGGTCTCGGTCACCTCGGCAATGACGCGCGCCTCGTCGGCTTCCCAGATGTAGTCCTTGAGGTTCTCGGAGTTGGTGCGGCCGTGGGCGACGATCTCGTCGCCGCGGCGCCGGATGGTGTCGAATATCTGCGGCGCGTATTCGTACAGCATGCTGTTGGTGTTGTGCGCGACCGGCAGCTTGAGGTCGTCGAATATGTCAAACAGGCGCCATACGCCGACGCGGTTGCCGTCGTCGCGCCAGGAGTAGTTGCGGTGGCTTTGCGGTTCGCCGTGCTTGGCCGGGTCCATGCCGCGGCCCTTGCCGAAGGCGAAGCACTCGATGTTGGTGGTGAGGCAAAACGCCAGGCGCTTGCCGCCCGGCCAGCTATAGTCCTTGCGCTCGGTGATGGGCGAGTAGTCGTAACGGGTGTGGCGTGCCAGTTTGGTGCTCATGCTGTTCTCCGTGCAATTCAGGTGGTTTTAAAGCGGGTTCAATCGGCCTTGGCGCCCGAATCGCGCACCGCCTGAGCGTATTTGTTGATGTCCGATGCGATTTGCGCGGCCATTTCCTCGCTTGTGCTGGTGATCAGGTCGGCGCTGATGGTGGCGTAGAAGGCCTTCACCTCGGGTGTTTGCAGCGCCTTGAAGATTTCGGCGCGAAGCTTTGCGAGAATTTCCGGCGGCAGGCCGGCCGGTGCGAGAAAGCCGTTAAAGAGCACAACGTCATAGTCGGGAATGCCGGCCTGCTCCATGGTGGGTACCTCGGGCATGGCGCCGGAGCGCTTGGCGGTGGTTACGGCAATGGGCTTGATGCGCCCGGACTTTACCAGCGGCACCGCCGTGGGCATGGTTGAGAACGTCATGGTGAGTTCGCCGCCCATCATCGCCGTGGTCGAGCCGGTCGCGCCCTTGTAGGGAATGTGCACCAGGTTGATGCCGGCGCGCTGCTTGAACAGCTCGCCCGACAGGTGAAGTATCGAGCCGATGCCCGAGGAGCCGTAGTTGTATTTGCCCGGGGCGGCTTTGGCCATGTCAATGAGCTGCTTGACCGAGGCAATGTTGGACGCCGGGTTGACCACCATCACCAGCGGGGTCGAGGCGACCAGGGTGATGGGCGTGAAGTCCTTGACTGAGTCGAATGGAAGTTTTTTATACAGGCTGGCGCTGATGGCGTGCGAGGTGAGGTCCTGCATGAACAACGTGTAGCCGTCCGGCGGCGACTTGGCGACAAAGTCGGCGGCGATGGTGGTGCCCGCGCCCGGCTTGTTGTCGATGATGAAGGACTGGCCCATTTGCTGGGTCAGCGCGTTGGCGATGACGCGGGCGAGGTTGTCCGACATGCCGCTGGCGGGGAAGCCGACGACGATGCGCACCGGTTTGCTTGGGTAGGGATCGGCGGCAAACGACGGGACAGCCGACGACAGCAGCAAAAACAAGGCGGGAAGGGTGGTGGACCAGGATCGTTTCATAGTGTCTCCAGAAAAGAACGGCTCCTTTCTCGGTGCGGGCTCCGCGCCGGCCAATCAAACAAGGCACCGGCGCCCGCATATTTTTTTGTTGCAGCTATTTTGCAGACAAGGGCGCTATGAGATGATTAAAATACGATAAACCTGTTATGTGATTTCTGAATATCACGGCCAATGAACCTGATCCAAATCGAGTATTTCGTGCGCGTCGCCGAACTGGGCAGTTTTACCCGCGCGGCGTTGGTGCTAGGCGTACCTCAGCCTTCATTGAGCCGGCAGATCCGCGCCCTCGAAACCGAGCTGCGCCACAGCCTGCTGCACCGGAACGGGCGCGGCGTCGAGGTCACCCCGGCCGGGCAGTGCTTTCTCGAGCACGGCCATGCTCTGCTCGAAACGGCGCGCCGCGTCGTTGGCGCCATGGACGAGCTGCGCACGGCGCCGCGCGGCCGCGTGGTGATAGGCCTGCCCTCGCGTGTGGCCAAGGCGCTGACCACGCCGCTGGTAAAGGCTTTTCGCGAGCGCTTTCCCGAGGCGGCCATCACCATCGCCGAAGGGGTGAGTACCGTGCTGCACGAATGGCTGGTGCTCGGGCGCGTGGAAATTGCGCTGCTGTTTGATCCTGTTTACAGCGCCGAGCTCGAACTCAAGCTGCTCTATTCCGAGGACTTGGTGCTGGTGGGCCCCAAGGCCGCGCGCTCGCTGCAGCCGCGCGTGCTGCCCCTCGCCCAATTGAAAAACTATCCGCTGATCCTGCCGCGCATGCCCAATGCGACGCGCTCGGTACTCGCCGCGGCGGCCGCACGCGCCGGCGTAGACCTGACGGTTTCGGTGGAGGTGGACACCATGTCGAATATCCTTGAACTGGTGGCCGGTCGCATGGGTTTTGGCGTGATGCCGGCCGGGGCGGTGCGGGCGGCGGGCGGCGAGGCGCGCTATCGCACCAGCCGCATCCAGTCACCTGTCATTCGCAACCGATTGTATCTTGCCACCTACAAACACCGCCGTCACACCAAGCTTGCGAGCGAAATGAAAAGCGTTCTCGCGACCTTTGATCTGGCGGGTCTGCTGGAGTAGTGGTGCTGCGCCGCATTTGACTTGCATCAAAACGGACCCGCCCTGACTGGAGAAGACGGGCTTCTACATACAGGCGCCGGGAGTTCCTCCGGTGCCACCATCAGCAGGAGGCCGACATGATCCGTTCATTGCAGTGCATGGCGCTGACCGTTCCGAGCATCGAGCAGGGCGCGGCGTTTTACAAAACCATGGGACTTGAGGGCGAGGCGCGCGGCGATTGCATGGTGTTTCGCTGCGTTGGGCGCGACCAGGACCAGCTCTATCTTGTTCCCGGCCACGGCGTCGAGGGCTCGTCCATCGTGACTGCCATC